>JAJHQQ010000070.1 GCA_020833245.1 Desulfurococcaceae archaeon | reverse complement strand
TTAGCCTCAACGGGTATTTTTACAATACCAGGCTTAATGTTCATGGTGAAGATCCTCTTAACGACGTCCATGTGTGCCTTAAACTCGATCACAGTAATGTACTTTAAGAAGTAGTAGAACAAGTATGCTAGTCTCCGTGGATCTAGTAACTTATACTCGTTCTTAACGAGATATCTCGAAGTCGTAAAGCCTAATACTAGTGATACAATTAACCCTGTTAGTAGCGTGTAGTGTAATAGTGAGCCAGCGAAGAGAACATAGACCAGGAAGGCTAATAGAGCGATCACTAGTGAGCCGATCACTCCTCCATCACCTCTTCAACTAGTACTCTTATAGCTCTCTTCGCGTCTGTTGTCCCAGTTAACCTGTAGACTTGTATTACACCGAAAGCTATTAGGGCGTTCACGGCTAGCCCAATAACTATACCGGTTAATACTAATGCTTGGGGTAGTGGGTCTGAGCCGTGTTCTAGTAGATATGTCTCTTCTCCACTAACACCAATGTAGACAGGCGGTACAACTGGGTATTTGAAGATAAAACCTACAAGTATTATAGACACGAAGATTGTGTCTGACAGTATTGTCAAAGATATTAGCTTCTTAACGAGACTCCTCCTATACACTATTCCGTAAATTGACAATAACGCGTTAACCGCTAAGACAACTATAAATAACACGTAGACAAAGCCCTCCACTACTCACCACCCTTAATTTCCTCTCTATACACTTCCTCGGGAATAGACAAGTAGAGTGCTACAGCCGCGAAGCCTGAAGCCACTGCGAGAAACTCGAAGAGATTGTAAAGCCAGAGACTACCGCTAATTAACATGCCAGCTACGTGTGATGGATAGAACTTTAAGTTTGTAACGGCTTCAAGCCCCTTAATCACTGGCAGTATGGCTACTAGCCCCAGTGCTGTTAGCGCTAGTCCTCTAACAGCAATTAGCCTAGTTGAAGAAACCCCCTGATCGAGCAGTGACTGGAGAGTGTATACTGGAACTATGAGCATTACGGTAATAGCTAGAGCTGAGCCACCGGGGAATCCCCCACCGGGTGTTAAGTGACCGTGTAGTGCTATTGCGAAGGCTATTGTCGCTATTAGTAGGACAATTATTCTTGTACCTGTTCTCGCTATACTCGTTAAACCAGTGCGCGTCTTTAAAGAGACTTTTCTAGTAGTAGTGGAGATTGCTAGTCCACCTACAATAGCCATGTAGAGTACTACTGTCTCGTATATTGTGTCTAAGCCTCTGTAATCCCACACAATAGCAGTCACGGCCTCAGGGCTTGAAACATCGCGTGTTGTATTAGCTATATAGTACTTGCCTAGTTCTCTCACACTCTTAGGTGCCTCGGGGTTGAATACGATGAATGTCGTGAGAGCTATTGAGACCACTCCCACTAAGAGAACTATTAATCCTATTGTTCTCCTAGACACCGCTCTCACTCCTCATATCTCTCAGTTTTACTAATTACGAATACTAATAGTGCTGAGTAGAGGCCGACGGATACAGCTAAGTACGTCATTGCTATGTCTGGTGCAGCCATAGTGTGTAGTAGTATAGCGTAGCTCACACTCTGCCCAGCTGAAAACACAGCGGCTTTTAACAGGTCTTTCTCTGTAATAGCGTAGTAGATGAATACTAGACTTAGAATTAACGCCACTGTGAAAACAATTAGAGTTACAATCATTTCTCCTCATCCTCTTCAAGCATGTCTACGAAGGGCTTCCACGAAACGCTCTTAGACTTGTGAGCTGCGTGTGCTAAGACGTGGCTACCCATTGGAGCTACTACAAGCAGTATTAACGCAGTTACAAACGAGGCTCCAGCTATAGTGTAGTTTCCGGGTATTCCGGGTGAGCCGAGAGCTATAAGCGAGATTCCAATTAATGGTAATACTGCACCGTATATTGCTCCAATTGTCGCGGCGTGGAGTCTAACGTAGAAACTCGGAAATCTCAGTAATCCAATAGATCCTAGTAAGTCAAATACTCCACCAATAATAAACAGCGCTGACCCTGTCCAGAATAGTACTTGCTCAATCATACTCCCACCTCGCGTGTAATGAGGTACTTTGAAGCGTAAATGTCTAGTAGGTAAACCCAGAGGGCAAGCATTATTGGTGGAGCAGTCATAAACGGGGTCTTGTAGTAGAGTGCTATAGCTGAGAGGAATACTGCGAGGTCGTATGATAAGCAGTCTACGGCTAAAATAATGTCTGGTATTGTGGGGCCTCTCACAGCTCTAATTGAGTAGAGAACAGCAGCGGCGAGGTATAGTGGCGTCCCAATAGCTAGTACTAAGGTTAGTGGGTCAATGCTCGTCATGACTATAACCAGCATTAATTAGAGCTCTGAGTGAAGTTTAAAAGTATTTCATCTACGCTGAGTAGGTTTAAAAGTCTCGGGAATTAATAATTATTAAGCGCGTGCTTCGAGAAGCGGGTGTAAGACTTGTCAACTAAGCGTGAAAAACCAGCTGCTAAAAAGCCACCTACTAAGAAACCTGAGAGTAGGGCTCCAAGTCTAGTTGACTATAGGTATACTGAGTCAATAGAGGAAATTGTGAAGAAAATTGAGAGCGAAGTGTCAAAAGGTGGTGTTAAGTACTACACACCCTACACACTAGCACAGGCACTAAACGTAAAGGTCAGTGCGGCTAAGAGAGCACTGAGAGAAGCAGTTAAGCGAGGAATACTAAAAATCTACAGTGGAGGCAGAAGATCACCACTGTACATCTTGGCAAAGTAGAATAACCCAGTAGAAACACCATAAAACAGCCCTTTAACCCGCTCGCTGTAACAAGTTTAAAACTCACAGTGACCAATACTACCTAGAGGAGCGGCGGTCGTCTAGCCTGGACTAGGACGCCGGCCCCCCAAGCCGGAGATCCCGGGTTCAAATCCCGGCCGCCGCAC
>JAJHQQ010000069.1 GCA_020833245.1 Desulfurococcaceae archaeon | reverse complement strand
ATAAGTCCAAATATTAGTAGTAGAGACCTCAATACGCGATCTGTGTGTAACTCGTGTGCTCTAGGAATAAGCTTTAATCCAGGTAATAGCATCTGGTATCCCGTTAACAAGTATAATAGGCAAGTTACTAGTAGCGGCAGGGAAGTAACCTCTACTAGCGTTAATAGTACTCTAAGTAGTCTCGGCTTAGCCACTTCTCCTCGCCTCAATATACCCCCATATATCCTCGAAACTAGTGCGTGGTGGCTTAGTTGGGACACCAATTGGTATAATGTACATAGGTATTTCCTCGGGCTTAGCGCTAATAACTAACTGGACTCCGTCATCGTAGAAGGCTCCTACGACTACTGCACCGTAACCTAGAGCAGTAGCCATTAAGTAGACGTTTTGACCCAGGTGGCCAACCTCCATTGGAACGTACCTCACTCTCCCACGCTCACCGTAGCGTGAAACAGTCCTCTCAAATACAGCGCAGACAACAATACTAACAGGTGCCTCTCTAACCCACTTCTGCCCTAGGGCGGCGTCTGCGAGATCGCCTCTCAAATCACCTGTCTTAATAAGTGTGAGTAAGTGCTTGTGAACATCGTACTTGTAGACACCGGCTTTAAGGTACTCGCCTTCTCTAACTAGAACGCCACTCTCACCAATAACCACGTATACTTCAAGGGGGTATGTTGCGCCAGCACTAGGTGAGGCCCTAAAACCCCACTTCGGGTCTGTTACTCCGTACGCAGCCCACAAGATCATTGCTAAGTGCTCTATTTTAACTGGGTCACTAGTGTACTCTCTAATACTCCTCCTGAGAAGAATAGCCTCCTCAACACTCATATTAGTGATCCTCGCTGGGTATGGTAAGTAAACTACACTATCAGCTACAATAGCCTTTTCAAACCTAGCAACTTCAGGTTTAAAGACAAGCCAAGCAGCGTAGGAGACTACTAATAGAGTTAGTACACATGACCCGAGTAGGTTAATATTTATGTGAACTCGCAAGAAAAACCCCTGAAATAGATATGAATAGACCTGCTTAAATCTACTCTATAGACATAAAGTAAATTAGCACTAGAAGAATAGGAGGAAAGGAGGGAAAAGAAAAAAGAACTTAGTTTACTACCTCCCTCGCACTCTCATCGGGGGTGTGGGTATGTTAATATCTCTTCCTGTCCTATTTTTAACAAGCTCTTTTACTGTCTCGAGCACTTCTCGTGCTAAATCCGCCCCTCTCTTGCCCTGATTCCACGCACTGTAAACTACTTGCCTAATCTCCTGGTCTGTTATAATATTAGAGGGTACTCCGTTCCTATCAAGAATTCTCCTAACAGCTGTTTCAAGGTTTACTCTCTCTCTTTCTCTAACCTGCTCTCTAATACTCATAGCTTTATTAGTGAGCTCGTCCGCGATCTCTTTAATGCTCTTAATTTCTCCCCTCTCAACTCTAGCTCTTACATGTTCTCTAACCCAAACTGGTAAGTTCCCTATGGCTACTTTAGCTATTTGTACTCTCTCTTCTAGTAGACCCTTAGTGAGCTCTTCACCAACGACATCTCTGAGGTATTTGAGAATTGTTAACCTCACTAGTAAGTGGTATGCTCTAACATACACTCTATATCCCGAAACAGCGTACATAAATGCATCTGTTATGTTTCCAGCTTCAAGCTGACTAGTAGCATTAGCTATTTTCTCGTCACCAAGGTTCACTAATGCCTCTACTAGAGTAGTGTTAACACCCTTGTCTTGAGCATATGCAATAGCGTTAAGTAGTAGTCCTCTAAGCTCCTGTGACACGTTGATAACGGCTTGCACAGTTTTATCTGTAACAGTGTAGTTCTCGCCTAGATTAGCCCTAATAACTTTGCCTAGGACTGGATTAGCTAGTGCTGTTGCGTGACTATAGTGTATTGTAGCTACAAGCGCGAATACGGCAGCTCTTCTCGGCGCTGTGTCTTTGAGCTCTAAGCTCCTATTTAGAAAACCGTCACCGAGTTCAAGTTGTATTCTCGCAGCTGTGACATTATACTCAATTTCCCACTGGAAGAGGTCGTATGTGAGGTTTCTAATAGTGTAAGCTAACTCAATAGCCTTGTCTACGTCTAGTAGTAGTGACCTTAATCTGTATACACCGGCAACGCTCACTAGAGGCTCTGGGTACTCGTCTCTCGGGGGCTCAGTTGTCTGGGCTACAACTACTACTGGAGCCGCGAGCACTAGTGCTACCAGGGCTATTACAGCTATTTTCCTGTACTCCACGCGCCTCACCCGTTTACTACTTTAGTGTTAGTTTAAAATAAAGGACCGTGTGAAACAGTAGTTGAAACTAATCTGCAACTGTTTCACTAACAGCGAGAAACTAATCTCTGAGAATACTCTTAACTTTCTCAGTAAACTTCACTCTATTAACTATAAATCTCTCGTGAACACCCTCACCCACGAGCACATCTCTATAGTACGCTTTAACCTCGAAAACAAGCCTCCTCCCCTCTACGTTGATAAGCCTAGATACAACTCTAACAACACCTCCAATTGGAGCAGGGTTTAAGTGACGCACATTAACACTAACACCAACAGTCGTGTAGGGCTCTGATAAGTACTGCTGAGCACACCTCATTGAAGTCCTCTCCATGAAGAGAATCATCGCGGGAGTTGCGAGAACAGGTAATTCACTACTAATGTGCTTAGCAGTATACTCCTCTGTAACAGTGTACTCGTCACTACAAGTCAAACCCACTTGCAGAGACCACGACTCACTCACACTTAAACACCAACCTCTACTACTCAGCACTATAAGAGCTTAAAAGCAGAGCTTATTAAGCCACCTTTAAAGTTAAAGAGAGACAGAGACTACAAGGGCCCGTCGTCTAGCCTGGTAGGACGCCGCCCTCACACGGCGGAGGTCCGGGGTTCAAATCCCCGCGGGCCCACAACCTAGCGAGTTTTCT
>JAJHQQ010000068.1 GCA_020833245.1 Desulfurococcaceae archaeon | reverse complement strand
CCCCCCTCACAGAAATATATGAGAAACTCCTCGAAAAACACAGGAGAATAGCGAAAGAGACTACACTTCACTCTAGTTGAAATTGAAATATGAAGTAGTTAAGGGAAAAAGAATAATTGTAATATAGGTAACTCCGGTTTTCCTAGTTTAATGAGATTGCTCAAGGACGTGTCTATTTCTTCTTCTCAGGTTTCTTCTCTTCTTTCTTAGCCTCAGGTTTCTTTTCCTCCTTCTTCTTGCTCATATAGACCCCCCTATTAGGGGTTTTCAATTAGAGCATATATTGTGATTTACTTAAATGCCTTATTTAATCATTTATTTAAATGTTCACGGATTACCAGTGACTGCCAGGGATTTATTAGATTTGTAGTTTAGTTCTCTGTGGTGCTGCCTCGTGGAGTATATTACTCTGGCTCATGGTTCTGGAGGCGTAGAAATGAGTGAGCTACTCGAGAAGCTTATTTTTAGTAGGGTTAAGCCTAGATTTAGGAGAGTGAGTAGTGGTATTGGCCTCGATGAAGCTGATGACGGGGCTACTATTCCACTATCTTTTAGAGGTCACTTGGTGGTATCAGTTGATAGCTATACTGTTAACCCGCCGTTTTTCCCAGGTGGTAATATTGGCTCACTAGCCGCCACAGGCTCTATTAATGACGTAGTAGTAATGGGTGCTAGGCCAATAGCTGTTCTCGACTCAATAGTTGTTGAAGAGGGCTTTTCAATGAGGGATTTAGAGGTCATTGTGGACTCTATGATTAGTATTCTCGAAGATGAGGGAGTTGCACTTATTGGTGGAGACTTTAAGGTTATGCCCAGGGGGCAGGTAGATAAGATCGTGATAACTACTACAGCTATAGGTGTAGCTGAGAATCCCATTTTAGATAGGCCTAGGCCGGGTGACAAGATACTTGTAAGTGACTATGTTGGTGAGCACGGAGCTGTAGTATTACTAATGCAACTCGGGCTCACAAACGTAGAAGAGATCTCTAAGGGGTTACTGAAGAGCGATGTTAAGCCTCTCACTAAGCTCATGTTACCATTAGTTGAGAAGTACAGAGACTGTATTACAGCTGCTAGAGACCCTACTCGAGGAGGCCTAGCGGGTGTACTATACGAGTGGGCTGTTAAAACAGGTACACTAGTAGTCATTGACGAGTCCCAGGTTCCAGTGAGAGAGCCTGTTAAACGCTACTCTGAGTCTCTAGGCGTAGACCCATTATACTTAGCTAGTGAGGGTGTAGCAGTATTAGCTCTTAGGTCTGAGTGCTCTGAGGAAGTCTTAGAGTACGTGAGAAAACTAGGCTTTGAGAACGCGAGAATTATTGGTGAAGTCAGAGAGTCAGAGATGTTTAGAGGATACATTGCAGCTGAAACCCCAGTTGGCGGCTTAAGAGTCGTAGAGCCACCGCGTGGAGAGCTCGTTCCGAGAATATGTTAAGAGTGCTACTATGCCTAGAAGTCTAAGTGTACTAGGCGCTAAATTAGAGAGACTCGGGTTTACTGGTCTCAGAGTACTATATGGTGAAGTCTACTACTGTGTAGACCCGGGTAGCATGCTAGGTAGAGTCACGTGTTACTACGTGCTCTGCTCACATTTTCACAGAGAGCACTGCTCTGAGGATGTCACTCAGATTATTAGTGTTGACCGCTTAGTCTCGCCTCTAGTAGGAATCACAGTTAAGCCCGGGGACACTGTGAAGCTCAGAGAATTAGTGGTTAAGGCTACTAGTGCTTATAGTAAGTGGCCAAGTAGTCACACACGAGGTGTGGAGGTTGGCTTCTACATTACATTTCCAAGTGGGCTTAGACTATACTACACAGGTGACACAGTGCTTCAGGAGGAAATACTCGATTTTAATGGGCGTGTAGACGTCTTAGTAATACCTATTAGTGGTGAGGGGGTGTTCACACCCGAGGAGGCTGTTGAAGCTGTTAAGAGCATAAAGCCAACTCTCACTATTCCAGTGCACTACGAGGACGCAGTAGTCTACTACAAGTTTAGAGATATGGCTCAACCCTACACGCAAGTAGTTAGATTGTAGTGAGTTGCCGTGTGGACTAAGAGTGTTCTAGAGAAGCTCTACTCAAGAGACCTTATCACACCTCCTGCTCTCAGGTGGAAGACTGTGAGTATCGAGGAGTATTCGCGAATATACATAGAGAGTATTAGTGACATCTATGGCTTCTGGGAGCGTGAAGCCAGAGAGCTAGTTTGGACTAGGCCCTGGAGTGCTGTAGTTAAAGGTGACCCGCCTAATACGAGGTGGTTTACCGGTGGTGCTCTCAGCGCCTACTACAATGTTATTAGTAAACACCGGGATAGCTGGGTGTGGTCTAAGACTGCTATAATATGGGAGGGGGAGGAGGGTGATGCTAGAGTAGTTACTTACCGCGAGCTAGATGACCTAGTAAACAGAGTGGCGAGTGCGCTTAGGTCTCACGGTGTTAAGCCAGGAGACTGGGTTATTCTCTATACTCCACCAGTAGTTGAGGGCTTAGCTGTAATGTTGGCTTCTGTGAAAATAGGTGCTCCCTTTGAGCCCGTTTTCACTGGTTTTGGGTACTGGGAGCTCGCTAGGAGAGTAACTAGGAGGGGGGGTAGAGTAGTATTCACGGTTGATGCTTACTATAGGCGTGGTAGACTAGTAAATACTCTTGAGACTGTGAGGAAGGCTACTGAGTACTCTGGGTTTAAAGGTGAAGTAGTAGTTATTGAGCGGGCTGGACCACCTAGCCTGAGAAGTAACGAGGTGGCTTTTAGCGACTTCACACGGGAGAGTAGTGTTCTAGTTGAGGACTACGTAGCTGAGAGTACTCACCCACTCTTCGGGCTACACAGTGGCTACGTAGATGACTATAAGCCAATAACACACCCTACTGGTGGCTTTCTAGTACAGGTTTACTCTACTAGTAAGTGGATTGGTCTTAGACCACGTGACACCTACTTCTGTACTGTGTGGCCTGGCTGGATAACTGG
>JAJHQQ010000067.1 GCA_020833245.1 Desulfurococcaceae archaeon | reverse complement strand
TCAGAGCAATTCAAGTCCACCGCCTCTATACTTCTCTAAGAGCTCGTTTAAACTACGCTCTCTCCTACTACTAGTGTACTTTTCTAGTAGTAAGAACACACAATACTGACCACACATAGTACAAGACCTCAACGCTGCTCCTCCAAACTGCTGTCTGATACTCTCAGCTCTCTCAGGGTCTAACGCGTACTTTAACTGAGTCTCCCAGTCCAGCTTAGCTCTCGCAACACTAACAAGTACATCTGAGAGAGCGGCCCTCTTACCTAGCTTTACGAGGTCACCCGCGTGCGCAGCTATTTTAGCTGCTATTAAGCCTTCTTTCACCTGCTCAATTGTAGGTAAGCCGAGGTGCTCTGCCGGCGTCAAGTAGCATATTAAGTCCGCTCCAGCCGCGGCGGCTAGTGCTGCACCTATAGCAGAGGCTATGTGGTCATACCCGATCGCGGTGTCTGTTACTAGTGGTCCAAGCACGTAGTATGGAACCCCTCTGGACAGGCTCTTCATTATCTTTACGTCAGCTATGATCTTGTCTAGAGTCATGTGTCCAGGCCCCTCTATCATTACTTGAACACCTCTCTCAACCGCGACCTTAGCTAACTTGGCGTTAACTGCGAGCTCACCGAGCTGAAACTCGTCGTGAGCGTCAACTGTACAGCCGGGTCTCAGAGCGTCTCCCAAGCTAATAACTGCATCGTACTCGCTAAAGAGCTCTAAGACGTAGTCCCACTGAGAGTAATAGGGGTTCTCCTCTCCTGTCTCGGCCATCCACGCCGCGATCATTGATCCCCCACGGCTAACTATAGGCATGAGCCTCTGACTCGACAGTGCTCTCAATCCCAAGTCTCGAGTTATAGCGGCGTGAATAGTCATGAAGTCTACTCCATCTCTCAAATGCCGCTCAATAACCTCGATAAACCAGTCTCTTGGAATACTCGCTACACTACCGTACTTCTTGACTCCAGTAATCCAGGCTTGATATGTTGGAACAGTACCTAGGGGAAGACCCTCGCAAGCCTCAATTATGCTTCTCCTGATCTCGTCTAGATCCCCGCCAGTGCTCAAATCCATTACTGTGTCCGCCCCGTACTTAACTGCTACTTTCACCTTCTCTAATTCTAGTTGAGGGTTAACGTAGACACCACTTGTACCGACGTTCACGTTGACTTTAGTCGTTAAGCCCTCACCAATAGCTACTAGTCTAGCTTTCCTCTTCTTAGTATTCCTTGGAATAACTGCTTTACCACTAGCAACTCTCCTCTTTAACATCTCGTAGTCTACTTGCTCGAGTTTAGCTACTTCTACAAGCTCCTCTACGTAAGAAGAGCTGCGAGCATGCCTAATTAGAGCCAAGTACTCTACACCGCGCACTCTAATAGTGAAAACCTGATTTTAAATAAATGATAACTAAATTATCAAAGCTCAGATCGCGTCGAGGTTGCATTAGCGGTATCCAGCACACTCCCAATAGTTGCTTTTAAGACAACGTAGAGACCGTACTCGTGCAGTGGTTCAATGCTCTTAGCGGTAGCGACTATTACGTCGCGCGGGTCCAGCTGATCACTGCACTCTCGGACAGCGCGCACTGTTAGTAGCCTAACAACATCCTCGGCAAATAGTGGGTTCTCAATGCTATTTCTCAGTAACATGGCCTCCTGTTCTCTCTTCAAGTAGTTATTTAGCTCACTTAGCACTCTACTCATTGCAGTGAGGAGGCGTAGTGAGTCTATGAGACTCCTTTTCGACTTAATTGTCACGGTAACTCTGAGTTTTGACGTGTGAGTATAAGGCTTACTGTACAATTGCTCTGCTACTTTGAGAGCACAGGGACAGGACGTAATAGCCACTGTACTCGCACTCGACTCGTACCCTCTAACCCCGCTCTTATCGAGAATAACCCCTACGCGAATATAGCGATATCCCCTAAACTCACTACTCTCCTCACTTATAACCCTCGCGCTGAGAGTAACTCGTGCTCTCTCAGCGTACTCGTTATCGCTCAGTACTCGCGTGGCGATCGTCTCAATTACACTAAGCCCCTCCTCGGGGAGGCGTTTAACTAGTAGTATCGCCTTGTAGAGTCTGGAAACGTGTACTCCCCTGTAAGCCCCGGGTAGATCCACGTATATACTAACCTCGGGTACTAGCCAGATGTCACCTAGTTTAATAGGCGGTACTCTCGCCTTCTTAATTCCAGCCCACGAGATGTCAATACTGTGTAGCGGCTTCTCGTAGTGAACATCAAATATGCTATTTTCACTCATATGCGAGAAGACACCCACTTTTTAGAAGTGAGCTCTGTGACTAGTTTTAATAACTCATCAATTTTCTTTACACCACTAACTTCAACCTTCTCCTTTATCTCCCCACTATTGACTCTAAACAGAATTGTCGTGGGTGAGGCGTGAACATTAAATTTCCTGAAAGCACCACTAGCCGCCTCAGAAACACACTCGCGTGCAAACCAGTCGCACAGTACAATTACATAGTTTACGTCGCTAAGTATTCTCCCAAAAATCTTCACGAATGGAAACCAGTAGTTATCATAATTCCTACAGGCAGGACACCTCGCATTATCGAAGTAAACCACGTAGTAACCGTCGCCCCAGGGTAAATTAGGATCACCAGTGACTTGTCTAAGAACCCACTTCTCCTTATTAAAGTCGTAAACATAAATCCCGTGAGGAGAGTCAGGCTCAATTTTCTCTAACTCTAACCCCTCACGCCCCTTCTTCTCTACATCACTACTCAGCATTTTTCTCAGTAACTCCAAGATGTCCTTATCTGAGCTCATCTATAATCAGACCTCACTAACACCCAAAAGAGGTAGTTTAATAAAAACCAGTTTAAGTATAAATCGAGAGGAGTTTTACTATACGTTTGTCGTCTAGTGAAAATACAAGTATTCGCGAATAACATTAAGTACCGTTTGCGGGACAATGTTATTCTTACTAGGACTACTAAGTGGTGCTTAGCAAATAGAACTTTTAGTTTTATAAACCATATTATTTATTAAGCTACATGAGGAGTTAGTTAAATAGGTGGGATAGTGTCTAGTAGTCAGCTACGCGAAGATGTCGAGAGAGCT
>JAJHQQ010000066.1 GCA_020833245.1 Desulfurococcaceae archaeon | reverse complement strand
AATGACCATCTAGGGACAAACGGGTTAATAATCAACGTACTGAATAACCCCGGAAGCCGCTTCGTGAAAACTACTGTCTTCAACTACCCGAGTTGCCACTGCGAGAATAGAATTTAAGCTATTAGTTTTAAACCTATTCCCAGTGGGTGCTCTTACTCGTGAGCGAAGGAGTCTACGTAACGCCTAGACAGTACAGGATAATAACTTACCTAGTAGAGAGGGGAGAAGCTGATGTCGAGGAATTAGCAAGAGGCCTCGGCGCTAAACGAGAGGATTTAATGAGAGATATTGCTGAACTCGAGCGTAAGGGCCTCGTAGAGATCTGGCGATACAAGTTCTCAGAGTACGTTTTAACGGATATTGGAAGGGAGTACGTTGAGAAGGGCCTACCAGAAGAACAGGTGTACAGGGTTATGGACAAGTGTATTGGCGGCACGGTTGATTCATTTTTAAAGTGTGCTGAGACAAGCGGAATTAGTGTTGACGACGCTAAAATAGGACTTCAGTACTTGATAAGATCAAGGTGTATCGTTGTCGAGAGCGGAAAGCTCACTTTGGGGGACAGGGCTATCTGTATTGAAGTCGTGAAGAAAGCACGCGAGACACTAAAACAAATACTAGACCTAGTAAACGGAGCAAAAGTGAGCGGAGATCTTATAGCCACAGCCAGGCGTAGACAGATTATTGAAACTCGCGAGAAGGTCGCTGTGAGAGTAAAAGCGTCAGCGAGACTCCTTGAAGCCTGGAGTAGGGGGCTTATCAGGGAGAAAGAGCTATTAACTATAGTCAGGCCCGAAGTAGCCCTAGAACTAGACAAATACATAATTAAAGAGTTCGATCTAGGGGTCGAATTACCAGACATACCCATATCGAAGAAACACCCATTCATGCAGTTCATAGATGAGTTGAGAGAGATCATGACTAGTATGGGTTTTGAGGAGGTTAAGGGACCGCACGTCGAGGCCGAGTTCTGGAATTTCGACGTTCTCTTCCAGGCGCAGGATCACCCGGCGCGGGAAATTCACGACACATTCTTCTTAAAAACAGCCTTAACGGCTCGTATAAACCCCGACTTGCTTGAAACCGCTAAAAGAGTTCACGAGAGAGGCTGGGGCTACACGTGGAGTCCAACAAGAGCTTTAAGACTTGTCCTTAGGAGTCAGACGACGGCTGTTTCAGCAAGAGCTCTGCGTGAGCGTGGTGGTGGAGAGTACAGAGTATTCACAATTGACAGGAATTTCAGGCCGGAGAGCCTGGACGCCAAGCACAGCATGGAGTTCTACCAGCTAGACGGGGTTATTGTGGGCAAAGACGTGACCTTTAAACACCTACTCTACTTCTTCAAGGAGTTTGTAGCTGCGCTGGGTCTAAAGGAGGTCTGGTTTAAGCCAGGATACTTCCCATTTACAGAGCCTAGTGTAGAGGGATATGTGAAACACCCTAAACTCGGCTGGATTGAAGTATTTCCCGGTGGAATGTTCAGGCCTGAAGTAATGGAGATGCTGGGCTGTGCTGGGTATAAGGCCGCGGCTTGGGGTATTGGCGTAGATAGGCTTGCCATGATTGTTCTCGGATTAGACGACATAAGACTACTATTTGCGAGGAACTTAATGGTTCTTTCAAGTATAAAGTACACTGGTTTAAACTACATGTGGAAGAAAACTAGTGGTAAGGATGTAAGAGTAGTTGAAGTACCTCTTTAATATGAGAGTTAACGTGTAGGGTAGCTTGTATTGGTCATTAAACCCGATAAAGCGCTATTCTTAACTACTTTAATTTTAAGGCAAGTAGTAATTGTGGGTGTAGGGTTTAACAAGGCGTATAGGAGACTCGTTAGAAAATACCGCCTTCGTGAACGCGAGGCCGAGGAGTACTATAGGTTACTCTACAATACTATAATGTACTATTACACTTTAAAGTACCTAGCGGGTTACCACGGGTTTAAGCCGACTATTCAGGGAGTAGTTAACTACTTGTCCAAGAAGAACTTTGAGTGGCAGCTAGTTGAAGATGAAATAGAAAACTTAACTAGGGGTCTATCAGCTTTAACTAGAATTAGTCTGCGCTACGGCTACCCCACCTGGCTGATTAGAGATCTCTCCGGTAGAATACCGCTAGCTGATCTAGAGTCAATGCTCAGATCTCTAAACGACAAGAAGAGGTGGCTACGAGTTAATACAGCTAAGTACAGTGTAGAAGAGGCGATAACGTGCCTTGAAGAATCCGGTCTGGAGTTTAGACGCCACGAGGTGTTTCACGAGGTTCTCCAGTTAAAAAACCCATTTAAGAAAATTGGTAGTAATCCGTGTGTTATGAGAGGACTAGTAATACCTCAAGACGTGAGCTCGTATATTGTGGGGCAGGTTGCCAAGATCTTCTCTTCAGGTGACTTACTTGACGCTTGCTCTGCACCGGGCTTAAAGCTAACACAATTACTAGTGAACAGTAGGATTAGTCGTGTAGTGGCTGCCGACATAAGCGAGAAGAGAGTGCACTCTCTTTTGAAGATCTCTAAGACTCTATATGGAGGTGTACACCCGCTGGTGATGGCGATGCAGGGAGATTCGCGCAAAGTGAGTTACAGTAGAGAGTTCAACTTCACACTGCTAGATGCGCCATGTAGTAATAGTGGGGCTATATACGATGATCCAGCCATTAAACTACACTTGAGTAAAAAGCAGATAAGGCGTATGCACTTATTACAGTACTCCCTCCTAACCTCTCTGCTCAAGCATAGTAAACAAGTGCTTTTCGCAACGTGTAGTATACATCCACTTGAGGGAGAAGAGGTCATTGAGAGGCTGCTCAGAGAGCACAAAGTAGAGCTTGTTAGAGTAGAGTACCCGTACCTAGAGGACAGCTATGGGGGTTACACATTTACACACAGTACTCACCGAGTATATCCACACAAAATTCGCGGTCAAGGCTTCTACGTAGCGCTTATTAGGCGCGGGTGATCGGGTGAACATCGAGCTCATGCACATATACGGACCATACTCTAGTAGCGTGTACGGCAACGTGGTCCTCGTGGATTCTCTAATGCCGCCTAAAAAGTGCCCACTAGACTGTGTCTCCTGCCCTCTAGGCGCGAC
>JAJHQQ010000016.1 GCA_020833245.1 Desulfurococcaceae archaeon | reverse complement strand
CTATTCGAGGAGGAGTTCACAGAGACGCCTTAATGAGAGCCTTGATCTCTGGTTTCATTGACGCCCTGGGGTCGGATCACGCCCCGCACACTCCAGAGGAGAAAAGCAAGTCTATATGGGAAGCCGCGGCGGGATTTCCCGGTGTGCAGACACTACTACCACTAATGTTAGATCTCGCACTACAAGGGAAAATACCGTTGACTCACATACCAAGACTACTAGCTGAAAACCCAGCCAAGCTATTTAACCTGTGGCCGTATAAGGGGACTATAGCACTCGGCTCTAGCGGGGATCTAGTAGTAGTAGACCCAGCCGGCTTCACTGAAATTACCAGTGACTGGCTCGAGTACAAGTACAAGCTATCACCATTCATCGGGTTAAAACTAAGAGGTAGGATAAAACACGTAGCTTTAAGAGGCCACATCGTGGTGAGAGATGGGGAATTAACTGGCAAGAAAGCTGGGACCTTTCTGCGTAGTACGCAAATCCACATGCCGAAACAAAAAGTAGCGTAAAGCCAATAATGAATAATAAGACCTTGAAGTAGTTTACAATTAGAGCGTGATGAAGACCTTTGGGTCAGACTCGTGAAGAAAAATGGCGGAGTGCTGAGCTCACACTCCTAGAATAGTTTTTATGAGAGCCATTCTCACGTAGAGACCATTTTTAGCCTGCTCAAAGTACTGTGCTTGAGGTAGTACATCTACATCTCTCGAAAGCTCCCACACTCTCGGCAACGGGTGAAGTACAACTGGTATCTTCTTGAACCTTGCGAGGTAATCATACGTAACCGTGTAACTACCCTTAAGCCTCTCGTACTCTTCAGGGCTCATTCTCTCCTTCTGCAACCTCGTCACGTAGAGGACATCTAATTTCTCTACGACCTCCTCTGGCCTCTCTACGAGCTCGTAATGAACTCTCCTCTGATCCAGGATTTTAAGAACCTCCTCTCTAGGCCTCAACTCACGTGGCGAAATGAAGTACAGTTTAATATCCCTAAAGTTAGATAGGGTATATGATAAGCTAGAGATAGTCCTGCCGTATTTTAAATCACCCATTAACCCCGCAACTAGCCCGTCGAGGCGCTTAAAGATCCTCCACATAGTGTACACGTCAAGCAAGGCCTGCGTTGGATGCTCGTTGTACCCGTCACCCGCATTTATAACTGGAGCCCTGCATATCTCAGCTGCCTTAGCCGCGAATCCAGGCTCCCTGTGCCTCACAACTATAATGTCTGGGTTGTAGCTGTCAACTGTTCTCAGAGTGTCCTCGGGACTCTCACCTTTAGCCATGCTAGTAACCTCTTCTGGCCCAAGATCCACTACAGCCCCGCCAAGCTTAATCATGGCGAACTGGAAACTCAGCCTCGTCCTAGTACTCGGCTCAAAGAAAGCCGTGAACAGTACTTTGCCCTTAGCAACATCTAGTCTACCTCCCGTCTCGTAAACTCTTCTAATCTCCTCTGCGAGAGCAATTAACTTTTCAACGTCACTCCGAGTGAACTGGAGAGCCGAGATCACATCTGCGCCTACGTACAATTAAGACACCACAAAGAGTAGTCTCCTAGCCAAGTTATATAGGAGTAAATATTTATTTTAATTAGTCTATAATGCTGTATTACAGTATAAAACCAGGCTATTTAATTGAATGGGGGGATACATATAGCTAAAAGGCGTTATAGTAGGAGACAGAACAAGAATACGAAGACAGCAAGTAAATTTGAAAAGAGAATTTGGAAGAGTAGCCGACTAGTCAGCGTGTTAAAGAAACACTGGCTTCCAGTCTCAATAGTGCTCGTTATATGTGTGATAACCACTACGCTAATACTGTCTCAAATTGGGGGAAACCAGGGTAATTCACCGAGTATCCAGGATATCTGGGTTTCAAATGAAACCGTACTTGTCCGAGGAGCTACTCTTGACTGCACAGATGAACAATGTGAATTAATATTTCGCGTTAGAAATAACAGTAATAGTACAGTTAACATCACCGCGGTAGCTATATACTACCATGACGAAAACTGGAATTTGCGACAATCACGTGTGATATTAAATATTACGCTAGAGCCTGGCGAAGAAAAAACAGCGTCATGCGTGTTTACAGACTTAAATATTAACATGATACTTGATCCTCTGACAAAAACTTCTAAAGTAGGATACGGTATCTTGGCAACTACTATAGGGAGAGTAGAATTCAAAATTGAAATCCTAATTTAATCGAATACATGCATGTGTTTTCTATATGTGTTTCCTAATAATAGGCTTAGTCCACCCGCCTCTCAGAGCCCAGGGTATTATAGCAATACCCGAGAACAGGTTACTGAGAGCCATTGCTGTCCACAGCCCTAGAGTCCCAAGGTTCTTTTCGAAAGCCAAATAGTAGCCGAGCGCTATTCTAAATCCCCACAGCCTTAATACTCCTATCGCTGTTGGGTATAGAGTGTGGCCAGATCCTCTACCAATAGACATTCCCACGAAGAATATGGCGAAGAATGCGAGCGTCGGTGCGAATACTAGAACGAATAGTCCAGCTTCACGGGCTATGGCTGGTATACTTGTAAAGACCCCTATAAACCAGTCTCTCAGAAGTAATACTATTATCGAGCCTATTCCCGTGGACAATCCGATGTAAAGCATAGATTTCGCGGCTACATCGCGAGCTCTCTTCTCGAGCTCTGCTCCAATTGCCTGTCCAATCATAGTTGAAACGGCAAACGTGAACCCCCAGAGAGCTGCGTCAGCGAGATCCATGAGGACAAAACCTATAGCAAATGCGGCTGCAACGTATGCTCCAAACGCGTTTACTAGTCTATGCTGAAACATGAAAGCTAAACTATTACTCATCATCATTAGAGTTACTGGGATACCAGCTTTGAGTGTGGTTTTAATCCACTCTCTGCTAGCGCTAAGCGCGAATTGAGGTCTTAGAAAACCATATCTCCGACTAAGTAGCCCAAGTAGGATCATTAGGCCTACAAGCCTTGAAATCACCGTTGCTATAGCTGCCCCAAGAACACCCATCGCGGGTATTTTCACGCCTCTATACTCAATTCCAAAGATGAAAATAGGGTCTAATACAATGTTAGTAACACTAGATATCACACCTATTCTAGAAGGCGTTCTAGTATCCCCTATTGCCTGAAAAATTGTTCCATAACACGCTGCTAACGCCGCTATGAGCAGGTCTATTGAGATCACACCCGAGTACACCATTACGTAATCGTATAGTTCTGGCGGTGTTGCCACAATATGTGTGAATACTAGTGGTCTAAGAGTAAAGAACAAAACCGTAGCTACAGTGTTCACGAGTAGCATTGATGAGACAAAGTAAGAGACGACTTTCCTGGCACTCTCATAGTCTCGTGAGCCAATACACTGACTTATAATTGCCATATTCGCCGCGGAGATACCTTGCGCTATTGCGTTTACAAACATGAAGTACGGCCATATCTGCCTAGGCGCAGCGTAGGCTACATCGCTGTACCTGCTGAGCCAGTAGGTGTCTGCAATATTATATGATATATTTACTAATTGAACAATCATTAGTGGTAATCCAAGCCAGAGAAGCGTCCTCCCAACTGGTCCATTAATCACTCTCTCACGAAACCTCCCTATGGTCTCTACCGCTGAATCACTCATTTTAAACGCCATTGTTAAACAAATGGTCCTCACTGAATTTATAAAGTTGAAAGCTCCACATTTGAGGAAAACCAGGTATGTTAGAGTAGAAAGAGCTTCCTTAACGCCTCTATGCCTAGAAATATTGTGAGCGAGACTATTAGAGTGGCCAGTGAAACCCCGGCTTCTATAGCAATAGTAGACTTCTTCCTATTTAAGCCGAGAATGTATGCTACTAGTGTACCTGTCCACGCGCCTGTAAATGGGAGGGGTATGCCGACAAAGATAGCTAATCCAGCGTATCCTTTTCCCTTTATCCTACTAGCCTTACTCCTACCATACTTAAGGATTAACAAGTACGTCTTCTTAATTATGCGGGGAGTATACTTCGACTTGAATAAAGCGTCTAGTAAGTCAAGTATTTTAAATGCTATGAAGGGAATAGTTAAATTAGCGGCTAGACCCGCTAATAGTCCTAAAATCAATGTTAGGGAGTTACTTGACGCCGCGAATACGTATATAGCACTGCCCCTGATCTCGCTGATCGGTAGTAAACCCAGTATAGTGGCAATAAGTATTATGGTACTTGTATCCAATACCAGCCCCTCAGTCCATTTTAGCTAGAAGTATTGAAGTTAAATTGAAGTTAAAAGGCATTACTACTAATTCTTACTGTTAGTTGCTGGGGCCTAAATTGACTTAGTCTACTTGAGAGAGGTGTGTATTGTGGTCACTGTTAACGCTAAGCTTTTAGATTCAATACTGCCGAGTAATCCGCTACTACTGAAGACGTATAGACTCGTTAGTAGCGACCCCGAAGTTCAAGCACTCTGGTACATGTCTAATGTAATGGCTGTTAGTAGGCTCAAGTACAATGATCACGGTCCGGTACACGCTCACATCGTAGCGGGAGCTGCACTCTACATCTACCAGTTGTTGAGAAGTAGAGGTGTAGAGTCCACGATACTGAGAGACGATGTCGTTGACAGAGAGGAGTATACTTGGCTAATACCACTACTTGGAGGACTCTTACACGATATAGGAAACAGTGTACATAGGCACATGCACGAGGCTATAGGCTCTCTTCTAGCGAGACCAATAGTTGACAGGGTTCTCGAGGAAATGATAGAGGACGCTGCCACGCGCGTGAAAATAAGACAGGAAGTACTACACGCTATTCACTGCACTAGTTACGATGTAGACTGCCTCACCGTGGAGGCTGGGTGCGTAAAGGTCGCAGATGGATTAGACATGGCTGAGGGTAGAGCACGCGTACCGTACAAGCTAGGCGGGGTCTCAATACACAGCGTCTCAGCACTTAGTATTAAGAGAGTAGAAATAGTGCCATCCGAGAAGAAGCCTATACGCGTAAATGTCTATATGTCTGAAAGAGCAGGCGTTTTCCAAGTAGATGAGGTCTTAATGCCGAAACTAAACACTACACCACTCAAAAACCTAGTTGAGGTCTATGCAATAGTAGATAACACTATTCTAAAACACTACTCTTAACATTTTTAAGTTAGAAGAGAAGACTCTTCTGCCACAGTTTTAGAAGACCTCTTCACCCTCAATTTAATAGTAACACCCTTTGCAGCGAAAACACGTGGAAACTCCTTCACGATATCCTCAACACCCTCAAATCCGGCCCCGCTTATATGCCCAATGAAGATTCTCCTTGTAGTAGGATACTTAAACTCGTACTCTATGACACCTGGCTTACCTACCTCTAGTAGCGAAGTACAGAACCTGAGTGGTGATCGGCCCTCTACCGCGCTACACATCTCTGCTTTAACTCTCACTTGTGATCGCTGCATAGTAAAGAGTTCCGCGTCTTCAACTGCGTAGTGGTACCACTCTAATTTAATAGCGACTTCTCCAACCCCTATTCTCAAGTTAAACCTGGTAAAGCCTTCACTGTAGACTGCCTCAAGCCATTTATCTACGTAAATATCCTCGGTGTTAAAACACGAGACAATAATATCTCTAAATGCTCCACGCGTGATCCTCGCAGCGGGCATAGCTACTATTAACGTGGGGTGTGATCCTCCACGCTTAATAATAATCGGTGGTTCTCTACATAGATCTCTAAGTAGTATTTCACCAGAGCTCTCAAGCCCACTTAGTGAAAGCCACTTGACCTCACTAGAGGTAGCGTCATGAGAGCCAAGTGTCTTTTCAAAGACCAGTATACCTCTATTAATAGCAGTCGCCTCTGGGAGTATAACACACTTTTGTGTAACTCTCCCTTTACTATAAAACATGCGGAGAACTTTAAGAGCACGTTTTCTCCTCTCAAGGATTCTTCTTTCATGAATTAAATAGTAGAGAAATTCTAAGAGCATTGTAAATAGTAATGTAAATAGTAATTTTGTCAAAAAAGACTCTATTTCAGAAAGCCAATCGACGAGAAAAAGTGACAATTCGTGCCGCCGCGTAAAATTAGCTCTATTAATTTTTAGCTTGTTTCTGGAGCCTCTCGTTTTCGAAGTTTAATTGAGCTTTCAATGACGTTTTCTGAGATCTCAATTACTTTGTTTAAACTAGACTCATCCAGCTTTCTATACTTCTCCCTATTAATGTACACCGATATTAAAGCCTCAGGTATTAAGCCATACTCCTTTGCGAAATCCTCAAAAGAGTAGGATTTCCCATGTACTACTCGACCATCTTTAACCTCGATGACCTCCATTGAGCTGGCTATTTCACCCCCAGCTGTTGGATAAACCTCTACTTTATCAATGTAGACTTCAACATCCTGCTCACTCACACCACTACTAGAGAGTGCACTTGCAACCTCGCTCTTAATAGCCGACTTCACGATTTCCTGGACTTTAACGCCAATTCCGCTAAATAGAACCCTCGCCTCGTATAAATCGTACGTGAATCTTTTAACTAGCTTCCACATGGGTTTCCTCTTGTAGAAGAGGCTTTCAAGCGCTATTGTCGCAGTTGTTTTATCCTCGCACTCGTAGCTAGAAGGCCCCTCTACTAGTAGCCTCTGTAGCTCACTGTATAGCGAGCTATCCGTGAGGGCTAAGTAGTTTACGAGCTTATTGTCGCCTTCTAGAACTCTCTCTACTGTACTTGTAATCCTAGACTTTATACACGGTAGGAGTCTCCCAATAGTCTCAATAAACGCGACGTTTACTGGGTGTAAGTAGACGTGCTTATACATCATTTTCCTAGCGTCAAGGAGCCTCGCGATCTCATCCAGCGTCTTCGCGGTAACAGCTATCGTCGGCTTAGAATCCTTCTCAACTATGTAGGAGTTTCTCATAATCCACTCGTCATTTACCTGCCCTATTGGTACGCCGGTGAAGTAACTATCTCTCTTCAAGTAGTCCATGATGTCACTAGTGTAAATGTAGTCTCTCACAATCATCCTCGCAATTACCTCTAAGCCCCTGTATTTATCCACGTCGTAGAACTCGTCGCTCCTAATTAATCCACGCGACGTGAGATCTGTGAACCTGTACATTCCTCTCGGAGGCATCATGCCCTTATCTAAGATGTCGAGTACGAATTCCGGGTCTAGTCTCAGCGTAGACTGGTTTTCTAGTAGCTTGCTCTCAATGAGGTCTCTCAAGTAGTCTCTGTAAATAATGTAACCCAGCACCTCGTGGTTTCCTACTACATAATTTAGAAAGTCCCTTCTGCTTAGCACGTACTTGTCGAAGGCGTGACTAAAGGGGCCGTGACCTATATCGTGTAACAATCCCAATAGTCTAGTAGCAAAAATGATCTCTCTCTGCTTACTAATAGTAGTTTTCCTCAAATCCTCACTGAGAGTCATTGACGCTACGGAAGTTCTAATTAAAAATGAGATGTATCTCGAGGACGAGTCCATTACCCCCAGCGAGTGTGAGAAGCGAGTGTGTGTTGCCCCTGGGTACACGAAGTGAGCGGTTTGCAGCTGATAAATATACCTCAGTCTCTGTAAAACCCACGAGTCAATAACTGGCCCTTCAAGTTCCTTAACGTAATCAATGTAACCGTAAATGGGATCTCGCACCTGAGCGTTAAAAGGCATAAATAAAAAGTACTCTTCTATCGTGGCTCCGGGAAGCGCGCTGCTCACAGGTGGATACACCTCTAAAGTCAATTCAAACCCCGCTGTTTCGCCAACTGCTAGTATGTTCCTGGTATCTGTAAAATCTCTTATATGGATTATCCAGGAAAAATCCCTGTTTACACTTCGGGCAAACTACTAGTATAGGTCTCTCCCGCTCCTCTCTCTCCACACGCGAGTCTACAACATACAGTGTTACTTCATAGATGAATATGTACTCGGAGGAGTCGCCTTCAAATCCACAGTGTGGACACTTTATTTTCAAGTAAACACCACTCCAGGGGGTCTTTTAAGTAAGTTTAGACAAATTAGTAATTAACCTTATTGGTGTTCATGGAAGTGCCTACGAGTTAATGTAGAGACAGGTGTTGTTGAGTAGTTTCTACGGGTATTTCAGTGTCTACTATTATTTAATCTGCTTATAGCACTTGTAGAACTCGTCGACGGCTCTTTTCCAGTCTGATTTAACAATGTACTTGCCTTCGTCCTGGCCCAGTAGTCCGATTTCTTGAGAGATCCTCACGACATCTTCAACCGGCAACCCCGATATAACGGTACATGCTACTAGGAAATATCTCGTCGACGTGTTCTTACAGGTCTTGGCTAATTGCGCGTTTTTCTCGGCAATACTCTCAGCCACTTTGGTTACCTCCTCCAACGGCATGTCTGAGAAAATAGAGTTCTCTTCTCTCACGTACACAGCTCTGCGCCCCATTCTCTTAATGACTTCAACTAGTAATTCTGGTGAGAAAGTTCTCCTTGTAATTCTAGTAATGAGGTCTACGCTGTACTTTCTCATATCACTACGCGGCGTCATGGCTTCTTTAAGTGCTTTTAGCGTCCGCTTAATTTCAAACCACGCTGTCTTAACGTCGCTCTCGTATCCATAGACCTCTATGAGGAGGCCCTTATTAGTAAAAACAAACTCAATATGACTCAGAGCCGGTAGCTTATCCTTGACGATCTCGTATAACTTACTGCACTCCTCTTCTCTACACGATATAGAGAACCTTCTCTTAACTAGAGGCAAATATACACCTTAAGCAACTAGTATGTAATTACCTGAAGCTATTTTCCTCTTCTCTACTCTGCCGCAGTTTTTACAGACAAGAACCCCCGTGTTAGCGAGGTACAACTCCTCGCCACACGAGCTACAGTACGCGTGAATTACACCGAGATGGGGTTCTTTAATGGTGAGCAAGTAGGGAGGTGTGTTGTTTAGTACTCGCGCTTTAATAGTGTCTCCCGGCCTAATGTAGTCGTATATGTCAGTAACGTACTCACTGGATACTTGAGATACGTGTATTAAGCCAATAGCGCTAACTCTGCTATTATTCGACCTGTAAATTCTCACAGTAGCGACATCCTCGTAAACACTGTAAACCCAGCCCTCGACTACAAGCCCCTGTCTCAGCGTCAACTCTTTTCTCACAAGTGGCTTGACACTAGCTATTTTCCTGTACTTGTTGAGAACAGCAACTCCTATGACGCTTGACCTCAAATACCCCTTGCCATCGCTTACTACGTACTCTCCGGGTAGCGCCTCCTCTTCAACGCAGAGAGCTTCACCGGGAAGCACAAAGCTCAATGAGGCATTCACCTTTCGCTAGTATTACAAGAACCGCTTTAAATCTGTGTGTTCTCCTCCTGTGCTTGGCGTATAACATTGGGATATTAAAGTCTATTAACTCGAGGTATTCAAGGTTAAAGCCAATTGTTTTAGCTAGTTTCTCTAATACTCTCAAAAATCCCTCTGAGTACTTGTGTACACTGTACACCTTTCTACTACTCCACAGCGCGGAGGCTAAAAATTTCATGTCTATCCCCCTATTTCTCCTCACTACTCCAAAAGGAGGGTTCATTGTAACGGTATCTGTGTTTCTAAGCTCTATCCTAGTAGCATCGCCTACGATGAAGAGTATTCGTGGATAGAGTAGCGGGTAGTGTTCGTGGGCCAGCTGAGCCCCGATCCTCACCATGTCCTCGTCTAATTCAACGCAGACTGCTCGAGACGCCCCTGCTACTAGTGATGCAATAGCTATTCTCCCATCACCACATCCATAATCAGCCGTCGTCTTTCCAATTATATCTCCTTTGAGGACTCCTAGCCACGTCATGTGAGCTACAATTGAAGTTGGAGTTGGGTACTGTTCAAGCTCCCTCTTGTATACCCTTCTCTCAGCACTGTAGACTCTAAGAGCCTGCTCTAATTCAGCCTTACTTCTAGCTACCGCCACACTAGTAACCCACTAGTCACCAGGGGTAAATGTACTTCTCGCCGCCATTTACGAGCACTATGAATTCTCCTGGAGTTAACACAGGCTTATAAAACTCTGATAGGTCATCGATAGGTAGCCTGGGACAACTAGTCACAACGTACATGTCTAGTCCAAGAGCGTTATCAATCGATACAAGCCTCTCGAGGCTAGTGTAGCTAGATGTTATCATGAATGCTTTGAACCCCCTTGCCTCAGCTAATCTCCTCAAGTAATCAATTAACGCATACCTGTACTGCCCGGGTCTACCACCAATAATCAGCCCTAGTCTCCCGCCAATTAGCTCTCTCGCCTTTAAAATCACATAAAACCTCTTCTTTAGAACTCTATCCGCCTCTTCTCTAGCAGACCATACACGCTGAGAGTATGGGTCAACTACTAGTATGGGCTTACGCGATGAGAGCCCTAGTCCAAGAGGGTGAAAAATCCCTCCTGAGACCACTACGTGAGCGTCAACATCGTTATCAAATACTAGTAAGGGTCCATAGTAACACCCGAGAATAGGTGTGGGTGACACGAGGACTTCCAAGCCCTTTTCTTTCAGGTAATTCGCTACATCCACTCTCTGAGGCGTCTCTATGAGAGTTGAGGAAACTGTAACCCTCATTACTCCTAACTCTAGGAGTTTCCCGTATAGATCACTCAGTAGCGACTCACTCAGCTTCACGTTGTAGTATACTGGTATGTACAGTACAGTAATTTTCCTGTCCTCTACTCTCTCAATTAACGTGTACTCCTCGTGACCTATGTGTAATACTACATCAACACCCGCCTCCGTAGCCTCCTCAACGGGTATATCACATGAACCGTACGCGGGCTCGCTCGAGTAGTATACTTCTAGTTTAAACTCGCTCAGAGCCCTATCTACGCAGTTATATAGGGGCTTAAGCCCGTCAGGAGCGTGTAGTAGAACTCTACGTGGATTTAGCAATTTTAGTTTCTCAATAACTACGTTTAAGTGAATGGTGTAGAGCTCACAAATATCTCTCGTAGCGCTCAAATAGTCGCTCCTCTTAAACCGAGGCGCTAAGGCCCTCTTTAAGGGGTTTCACAACTATTCTAGTAGGCAGTGGTAACTTAGATGACGCTATTTTCAACGCCTCTTTCGCTATGGGCAAGTGGTCTTTAAAGACTCTTGTCAACATAACCACTTGTCCAGGGTAAACCCTTGCAGCTGTACCAGTAGGTTTCCCAAAAGACAGCCTCATACCCTCTTGAAGCCTGTCAGCGCCCGCAAAAGCCAACATTTTATTCTCTCTTATAACGTGGTGTGGATACACATTAATTCTGAGGAGGAAGTTGTTTTCTCCAGCCTTAGTTGTTAGCCTTTTTAGCGCCATTACACGCGCAGCCTCGAGAGCGTTATGTCTAATTTGCCCAGCCTCCTCCACGACTAGTGCGACTTCATAATCGTAGTGTTTCTTCGCATCACCCATTTCAAACTTAGAGATCTTTGGGGGCGGAATACCGGGAATATATTCTCTCCTCGTGTACGGTGGGCCACTAAAGTGCGTGTAGCACCTAGCTGGTCTTAGTGGCATAATCTCAACCACTCCTAGACACTACGTGGCATATATGTGTTTTAAAGCTTTAAAACGCTGAATATAGAAATAGTAGCAAAAATCGCTGTTCAGTAATATAAAGTAGCTTTATAGGGGCTTACTGGAAAAATATGAATACTCGGAGGCTGCGGGGGTGCCCGAGCCCGGTTAAAGGGGGCGGACTCAAGATCCGCTGGCGTAGGCCTGCGTGGGTTCAAATCCCACCCCCCGCACACTATACAAGTCCTATTAGACTCCCCTCTACGCACTAGTATGGTGTGTAGAGTAGTGTAATTACTCTTATATAGGGTGCTTGAGAACTTAGGTTAGAGGAGAGGTGCTTGCTTTGGTTTTTGAGGGATTACGTAGTGCTGTTTTAAACTTCTTTAAGCGAGAGAAGTACGAAGACGCTGTTAACGAGTTTATTAGAGAAATGCAGAAGGAGCTCTTAAAGTCTGACGTGAACGTTAAGCTAGTCGCCGAGATCACGAGTAGAATTAAGCAGAGAGCCCTAGAGGAGAAGCCGCCGCCAGGTGTTCCGAGAAGGCACTGGTTTATAACTATCGTCTACGAGGAGCTCGTTAAGTTACTTGGAGGAGACAAGAAGCCTAGTGTTAAGCCCGCTAAGAGGCCGTGGGTTATACTACTAGTGGGGCTCCAGGGTAGTGGAAAGACCACTACTGCGGCAAAGATCGCTAATTTCTACAAGTACGAGGGGTTCAAAGTCGGACTCGTAGCTGCAGACACTTACAGGCCAGCCGCCTATGAACAGTTAAAGCAACTAGGAGACAAAATTGGTGTCCCCGTTTACGGAGACCCACAGACCAGGGACGCTGTAAAGCTAGCTAACGATGGTGTAAAGTACTTCGCGGAGAGGGGGTTTGACATCGTAATAATAGACACAGCTGGTAGACACCACAGAGAGGACGCTCTACTAGATGAGATGAAGCAGATCTACGAGAGCGTGAGGCCAGATGAGATCATGCTGGTACTAGACGCGTCAACGGGGCAGCAAGCATTTACTATCGCTAAGAAGTTTCACGAGGCTACTCCAATAGGGTCAATAGTGGTGACTAAGCTAGACGGCACAGCGCGGGGTGGAGGAGCACTATCAGCCGTCGCGGCTACTGGCGCTACTATTAAGTTCATAGGGACTGGTGAGAAGATAGATGAATTAGAGTTGTTTAATCCTTCGCGATACGTCTCGAGAGTACTGGGACTGGGAGACATAGAGAGCCTAGTTGAATCCGTAAAGAGGGCGCAAATAGAGTTCACTGAGAAAGACCTCGAAGACATCTTAGCAGGGAAAATAAACATGAGGTTAATATACAAGCAGCTGGTAAACCTGAGGAAGCTTGGACCACTACGGAGAATTCTACAAATGATCCCAGGGCTGGGCGTAAAGCTCCCATTAGAAATCAACGGCAAAGAGCTGGAGGCTAAGCTTGAGAAGTGGATTGCAGTAATAAACTCCATGACTTACGAGGAGCTCGATAACCCGGATATCATAGACAGGTCTAGAATGAAGAGAATAGCTCGAGGAGCGGGCGTTGACGTCGAGGATGTTAGAGACCTCCTCAAGCAGTACGAAGTGCTGAAAAAGCTCACGAGGAGATTAAAGAAGTCTGACTTAAAGAAGCTCGAGAAGCTCGGTATAGACTTCTCCAAGCTAGAGGACCTCGCAAAGTTGAAGTAACAAGTGATCTCGCGTGGAGTTCTGCGACTGGATTCTTGAAAGAGCCGAGAAAGTACTCGCTAAGTTCCCCCTTTGCGACGCGTGCTTAGGTAGGCTTTACGCAAAGCTTGGACTAGGGTTGAGTAACGCTGAGAGAGGCCGCTCAATTAAGACGCTAATCTCAATGAGGCTACACGCACTCTACAGTAGGGGTGAGGTGAGCAGAGACTACTTCGAGAACATAGCGCTAAACGCGGGCTCAGCTGTCGCGTCTACTTACACGAGGCTCTTTAATACCAGTTTAAAACCCAGAGAGTGCTTTCTGTGTCGAAACTCTATAACTCAGCAATTATTTGAGAAAATAGCCGTGGAGGCTATTAGAGAACTAGAGAAACACTCAGTTAGCTCTTTCCTAGTAGGTGTAAAACTAACTGGGGAGACTAGAGACCGCGAGTTACAAGTGCTCTTAGAGTGCGGAATAAACTACGCAGAGTCAATTAAGAGGGAAGTTAAGAGAGAAGTTGGCAAGATTATCCGTGATAAGAGTCCGTTTAAACCGGACTTCGCAAATCCCGAGGCACTCGTGACGATCTCTTTTAACAACGACTTTACAAGCTACCGAGTAGAAGTAGAGGTTAAGCCAATACTACTCTACGGGCGCTACTGGAAGCTAGCCAGGAGAATATCACAAGTACCATGGCTTACCTCTAGCGGGGTGAAGAAATATCCTCTAAGCGTGCAGGAATATGTTGAAAAAATATTTAGAGAACTACTTGGTGCCAGTAGAGCTATTATTCACGCAGCCGGCCGCGAGGACGTAGATGCACGCA
>JAJHQQ010000015.1 GCA_020833245.1 Desulfurococcaceae archaeon | reverse complement strand
GAACCCCCTGTACACTCCCCGCTTTTAAAGCATTTCACGCGACATAGAGTAAATGGTGTTACTGTGACTAACTACGAGGAAAGCGACGTCACTAAGGTGATTGTTGAACTCCACTTAGACCTGAGCGAGGAGAGCGATAACGCTATTAGAGTAGCGTTTAATGTAGCAGAGGAGCTACTAGATAAGCACAACGTTTGGGTTGAAATAATCCCAGTTCACATCTGGTTTACTGATCCAATAGAGCAGGGCTCTGCTGACTTACCAAGGATTTTCATTAACGGAAAACTCAGATTTATAGGGAGAGCACCAACAAAGAGAGAATTAGCAGACGCTATTAGAGAGCACATAAGTATACCGCCGCGCCGGCCCACAGCCCCGGAGATCACGCATACTGGAGTATTCGATGGGGGGCTACCTCAAGCAGCTGAGATCTAGAGCAAAGAATATAAGGGGATATTAAGAAAAAATAACTCGCAGAGCGCCCCCTACTACTCAGTGAGAGAGCATCTTGGAGAATACACGGGATCAATTTGGTAATACAGCATTTAAGTTAAACTGCCATTTCAAGCATTTAGCTAGTAGAGGCAACTAACTATACACTTATGACATTCCAAGAGACCTGAACTCTCCCATTGAGTAGTAGGGGGCGCGATGAAGCAATAGGTCTCTACTCTTAAGCCACTGAGTCACCTCTTCGTGCGCTTTACAAGCCGACTCAATGATATCCCCGCTCGACAAGTACTGCACGAGGTACTCTGCGAGGAAGTAGTCTCCAGCACCCGTCTTATCTATTGCCTTGTACGATTTATCCGCCTCGATGTCAATGACAGAGCCGCTTCTCGCTATAGTGATCTTGTCTAAACCCCTAGTTACAACTAGGATCGCGCGCGATCTCCTCGTTAACATGCTGAGAGCTTCATTGAAGCTGTTTCCCGCCGCGTATTTTGACACTAAGCACCACGCCTCTTCTATATCTACGTGAACAATGTCCGCGAGCTCTAGTACTTCAAGGGCCTTAATACTAGGTCTTAGAACTACCTCCCTGTTTTCACCAACTTCGCGGAGAAAACCCTGCATATCAACTGCGAGGAGCTGAGACTTCACTCTGAGTAGTTTGAGGAGTGAGACGTCAACTTCTCCTATAACTGGGTTAACAATTGTGTAGCATAGGTCTTTGTGGGAGTTCCAGTGATATAGTGGTGGCGCCCTCTCTACTACACTTATACTTCTAGTATTACCACTATATGTGAGGACGAATATGTTTGTTCTACTCGAGTACTGTAGTTTTACAGTGTGTGCTATTACTGGGTGTTTTAGTAGTCTAGGACTAATTGCAGAGTACACTTCAATGTTAAAATTCCTCTTTAAGAGTGGCATAGATGAGTAATATACTCCTCCACCATGCGATACTCTACTCTCAACACCAGTATTTACGACGTCTATTGTCGGGTTACCGTAAAGGCAGAATTTCACAGAGGTGAAATCCCACAGTACTTACTTAGTCTTCTTCTCGAAGTTTCTCTGCTAATTTCGCGGTTCTCTTTTTTAAACCAAGTAAGTGGTAACCCTTCATGTGCTCTAAGAGATCCTCAACTGTGTAGAAGTACGCGTTCTCATATACATAATTAAATGGCGGTTTTTCACCGAGACATTTCGATGCGGCGTGAATACACACGGGGCAGGCTATTAACCCGGTAATCCTGTCTCTGCAAGTTTTAAACTTAATACCCTCTAGATCTACCTCGAAAACCTCCCACTTAGGCTCCCAAGTGTAAGCCACTTACACCCCCTCAGCCGGTTGATCCCTCTTCACTGCTCCGAGACCTAAAACCTCATCATTCTCTTAACGTGTTTCTCGTAGTCCCTCAGCACATTGTATATTGTCGTTGCCTTATTAATTAACTGCTCTAACTGATATCCCTTTAACCCAGTGTACTCTGCTAAGTATGCACGCGTGATCTTCTTTAGTAACTCCAGCTCTAGTCTCACCGATTCAGCGTGCCTAGCTGTCAACGCCATCACGGAGGCGCTGGTATTATAACTGACTTGTTGTAGTCTTTTAGATTAAATGTACTTGTACTTAGCTTCACAATATTGTAGTCTTTAACGTGTTTAGTGAACTCCTCAACTGGTTTTAGTGGAAGTGTGCAGCCGGGAATCCAGTAGTGTATTGGCATTATATTCCTCGGCCTAGTTAACTCAACAATTCTCCACGCCTCGTCGGGCTCAATTGTAAAAGTCCCTCCCACGGGGAGTATTAAGAGGTCTACACCACTCAACTTATTTAGAGTGGGGTCGTCAGGGGCATCGCCCAGGTCTCCGAGATGTGCTACTCTCACGCCGCCAGCCGTGACTACGTATACTGCATTCTCACCTCTCCTCTTACCCTTAGACTTGTCGTGAAAAGTCCTTAAACCCTCAATTTTGACTTTATCTACAACTGCCTCGCCATAGAACATTTTAAAAACCCTGCTGGTTTTCTTAGCAACTACATTTACGGCGTTGTGGTCGAAGTGGTCGTGTGAGACTAGGACGAGGTCTCCCTGTATACTTGGCTTCTTTAAGCCCAAACTAACTCCGTCGTGAGGGTCAAATACTACTACATAGTCATTAACGCTGAGAGACACGCAGGCGTGACCGTGCCAAGTAACCTGCAAGTTTCCACCATTAATCTCTAACTATCTCTAAAAAATATAGTTTTTTCCCAGTTAAGACATCAGTTATATACGCGAACACAATTACGGGTGCTTATCTTGACGCTCAAAATAGACCTGTATACTTTGGGGCTAGTGGGAGTAGCGCTTCTATTCACACCTCAAGTATTCGTGTACTTAGTATACTCTCTACTAGTTCTCATGGGTAGGGGTAAAAGTAGAAAACTAGGAGAGTACGCGTTGAAGAGCGCTCACGACATATCATTTATTCTTCCAGTTAGAAATGAGCCGCTAGACTACGTTGAGAGAGCTATTAAGAGAATATGTGAACTCAGAGTACCCGGCCAGGAAATTATAGTTGTCTCTGATGATGACCCGGTAATGAAGAACGAAATACTCGAAGTTGTGAGTAGAGCTCAGAGTAGTGGTTGTAATGTGTGGTTTATATGGAGGAGTGTGCCACGTGGTGCTAGAACAGGGGCTGTGAACGTGGGCCTCTTCGCGTCGAGAAACCCCTACGTGTACATAGTAGACGTGGACACATATCCCGAGAGGTGTTTTATAGACTTAGCTGTGAGTATACTAGAATCTAGTTCAGAGTACGCGTGTGTAGTTGGGAGGTGGGAGCCGTTAAATTACGAGAGTGGGCTGAGCGAGGCTCTGGCCGCTGGCTTAAAGTACATGACTACCATCCTCTACAGGGCTCGTAGTAGGCTCGGACTCTACACTTACCCGCTTGGTACAGGCACTCTGTTTAATTCTAGTGTCTTGAAAAACACGCTTGGAGGGTGGGATGAGCGGAGAGTTCAAGACGACATGGAGATCGGGGCGAGAATTATGCATAGTGGTCTCAGAGTAGCCTACATAGATGACTGCGCTATCTACGTGGAGAACCCCTCGAGTTATAGGGCTTTTAGAGTACAGCAGTACAGGTGGGCTTATGGAGCACTAGACACTGCTATATCTAGGGCTAAGCAAATACTGTGCTCTAAGTACCCACTAATAGTCAGGCTTGACGCCTTCTTCTACCTCCTCCAGTACACTCCACAAGTACTCGCTTTCATAGGTGGCTTCTTACTAGCTACAGTTACTCTTATTAAGCCGCTCGACTACGTTCTAGTAGCCTTTCCACTACTCGTAGTCTACGCTGGGTCTATGTTACTGCACTCGCTAGTACTCTACCGGGAAACGCTGTCAGCTACGCAGTCTACCTGGGACGCTGTGACTCAAATGGGGAGGCTGGCTGCCGTGACTAGCGCTATATCTCTATACACTCTTCTCGGAACACTAAGAGCGCTTTTCAGAATTAAAACAGAGTATAAGAGGACTCCGAAAGGCGTACACCAGAGATTGTATTCTCAGCTCAGAGTGCCCTGGGAGCTTTTACTGGGACTAGTGTTTCTAGCTTCTAGTGCTATTGCGGTATTGAGTAAGGCTTATATTACTGCCATTGTGCTATTACTACACGCCGCGACGTACTTGTATATTCTCGCGAGGTATCCTAGAGACGTCTTCTACAAGTAGCTTTAAGTGATTTGAGTAATTGCTTTAAAGACTCACATGGCGTAGTAGTGTTGAGAGGGTGTAGATTTGTGCTTACCTACGCGAGTACTGATCCAACTGAAGAAGAAGTCCTTAATATGCTGCGTCCATACGTGAAGGCCTGGTTTAAGTCCAAGTACGAGGATATGACGCCTGTACAGAGGAAGACTATTCCGCTCATTAAGCGTGGAGCTAACGTGCTAGTATCAAGCCCGACTGGTACGGGTAAGACCCTCGCTGTCTTTCTCGGAATTATTGATAACCTCTACGAGTACTACGAGAAGAACGGGTCTCTCCCAGATGGAGTTTACGTCGTGTATGTGAGTCCACTGAGAGCTCTCAATAACGATATGAGGAGAAACCTCTACGAGCCCATAAAAGGCATTATTGAGACAGCTCGTCAAATGGGGTTAGAGCTCCCTGAAATACGAGTAGCTGTTAGAACAAGTGACACCAGCCCATACGAGAAGCAGAAAATGGCGAGGAACCCTCCACATATATTAATAACAACACCTGAGAGCCTTGCTATAGCCCTCAATGCGCCGAAGTTTAGAGAGGCTCTCAAAAACACACACGTAGTAATAGTAGATGAGATTCACGAGCTCGCCTCTAGTAAGCGTGGAAGTCACTTATCACTCAGTATTGAGAGACTAGAACACCTGGCTCAGCGGCCTATTCAGAGAGTGGGGTTGAGCGCCACGATAGCTCCTCTTGAAGAAATCGCCATGTTTCTCGTGGGCTATAGGGATAGCGGTGATCTCCGAGACTGCGTTATTGTAGACGCTAGATTCGATAAGAAGCTAAGTATTAGAGTCAAAGTACCAGTAATTGACATAATTCACACTCCAGCCGAGGTTATAAACGAGTCTATATATAAGAGCGTAATTGACCTCGTTCAAAGACACCGGACTACACTAATATTTACAAATACTAGGAGTGCAACTGAGAGAGTCGTGTTTAAAATTAAAAAAATAATGGAGAAAGAGAGAGTGCTAGATATTGACGAAATAGAGGCTCACCACAGTAGTCTCAGTAGAGACATTAGACTCGAAATCGAGGAGAAGTTGAAGAAAGGACTACTGAGAGTAGTTGTATGCTCTACTTCACTAGAGCTGGGCATAGATATAGGCTACATAGACCTAGTACTGCTACTAAGTAGCCCTAAAAGCGTTACTAGGCTACTGCAGAGAGTGGGGAGGTCGGGGCATCACATTAGAGAAGTTAGCAAGGGGTATGTAATTGCTGTTGATAGAGACGACTTAGTTGAGTGTGCTGTTCTCTGTAAACTCGCAGCTGAGAGGAAAATAGATCGTGTTAGAATACCGAAAAACCCACTTGATGTTTTAATACAACATATAGTGGGCTTAGCGCTAGAAGATAAGTGGCGTGTTGAAGACGCGTTTAGGCTCATTAAGAGATCTTATAGTTTTCACACAATTAGCTACGAGGACTTTCTCAACGCTATACGGTACTTAGCTGGGAAGCTGGGGGGGTTCTATGAGCATCAGCGAGTCTACTCTAAAATATGGTTTGACGAAGAGGAAGGTGTTTTCGGCAGGAAGAAGACTACTAGAATGATATACTATTTAAATATTGGTGTTATACCGGATGAGAGTAAAGTGAGAGTGTTCACTACAGAGGGGAAGTATGTAGGTGATCTCGAGGAGGGCTTCGTGGAGTACTTGACTCCCGGAGACCTCTTCGTACTTGGAGGTAGAGTCTACGAGTACCTTCAGAGTAGGGGTTTTGTCGCGATTGTGAAGAGGGCTGATGGCCAGAGGCCCACTGTCCCGGCGTGGTTTAGTGAGATGCTTCCACTAGCGTACGACTCTGCTATCAAGGTGGGTAGGTTTAGGAGGCTAGTAGCGGACATGCTTAGAGAGAAGAGTTTAGAGGAGGTTGAGGATTTCCTCGTTAAAGAGTACAAGTTAGAGAGGCACGCAGCAAGGGCTATATGCGAGTACATCTTAGAGCAGTTAGAGTATACTGGCGGGCTAGTACCGTCTGATAAACTCATCTTAATTGAAATCTACGACGAGGACTCGAAGAGAAATATTATAGTACACGCTGTCTTCGGCAGAAAGGCTAATGAGGCGTTAGCTAGACTGTACGCGTACGTTGTGGGTTCAGAGCTCGGAGTTAACGTTAAGATCACTGTTATGGACAACGGGTTCATGTTGACAATACCGAGGAGAATAAACGCGGATTACTTGAAGCTCTTCTACTCTATACCCGTAGATAAGGCTTGGGATATTCTTGTGAGAGTAATTAGGAGAACAGACCTAATAAAGAGGAGGTTTAGACACGTTGCAGTTAGAAGCTTTATGCTACTCAGACGATACAGAGACACTGAGAAGTCTCTTCACAAATTACAAGTAAACGCTGAGGAGCTGCTCCGGGCTGTCGAGGAGATCAGGGATTTCCCAGTGCTCAAAGAGACCTATAGGGAAATACTAATGGACTACATGCACATAGACGAGGCTATAGAGGTCCTCAAGGCTGTTCACAGAGGTGATATAGACGTGAAGATCATTGGGCCTCTGGACGTTCCCTCGCCGTTCGCGCATCACATTGTAGTACACGGCTACAGTGACGTAGTGTTAATGGAGGATATGAGGAGGCTACTCGCCAAGCTACATGAACTTGTTGTAGAGAGAATTAAGTCTAAGATTTCTGCTCTCCAGGCTCCTCTCCACGAAGCTGACTAGTACTCTTACCTCTCTCTAAGCTAAGTATACTCGTGAGTTTTTTCTCACTTATGTTAAACACTGCTCGAGCTATTTCAAAGACATAGCTATCACTTGGAGTCGCCTTTGGAAAGCCTAGTCTTATAGCAATAGCCTTCTTGTACGCTTCTTTAACTTCTCTACTCTTAATCTCCCCTCTAAAAATGGCCTCGGCTATTTTGAGGCTAATGTAGAATTTGACGTAATTAATAACCGTCTTCTCCTCTTCTGGTATAGCTTCGCGTATTCTGTGTAGTATATCCTGGAAGTCCTTCTCCTCCGCGAAGCCGAGAATAAGCTTAATTAGCGGTATTCTGAGAAGCCTAGCTACCGTATTGCTATCAATAACGCCGATTGGAGACAGCGACTTCAATTTCTCTCTTGCCTCGCGAACCCCTCCACTTAGTATGATGTTAATTACGCTGTCAAGCATCTCTTCTAAGTAGAATATTTTAGTGTGGAGTTCTGGATGCTCTTCATTTAGTTTGAGCCCGTACTTGCTTATTACATACAGCGTTGCCATCTCTTTATCGAATATGTCTGGCGGCGTTGCTTTACCCCTAATTGGCTGGAGCCTGTGCTCAGTGTATATTTTCCTCAGAATTTCCACTGCTGCTGGACGATCTATTTCATTCAGCCTCTTAGTCAACTCACTCAGTACTTTAACTGCTACTTGTATTCTCTTCCTGTAGGGTGACTTCACTCTTCTCAGCCTCTAGGAGCCCCCTAATCAGCCTCTTAATCTTCAAATCTAAACTTACTCTACCAGTAAACACGTATAGTTTATCTCCACTTTTACTAAGTACTATTTTCACAGTTGATAATCCAGCAGTGTTTCTATCTAGCTTCATAAATACCTCGAAGCCTCCTCTACGCTCTCTGATCTCGCAGTAGTTCACGTAGAGCCCCTCTCTCCTAAAGCGCTTCACTAGCTCCTCTACTACTCGGCTTATAGTCTCTGCACTCACAGCGCTATCTCCACGAGAATTCTATTTTAACGTATCCTAGGACTTCTAGCATCTCAATAATCCAGCTAGCTAGTTGAGTCATGAGCATTTTTCTCACGAGTTCACAGCTTGCAGTGTACCCGTGAATCTCCCTGAAAGCCTCTAGAGCTAACTCACAGTTTACTAAGTTACTAAACTTACTCTCGACAAGCTCTATGAGCTCACTAAGCCTTGACAACTTGCCGGAGTCTATGAGGTTCTTTATTTCCACTAAGAGATTAGAGCTTGGTATTAATGCTTTACAGTCTAAATTAACCTCTTTACACTTTTTCATGTAGTTTACAAGTAGCTTGTAGTTTTCAACAAGCTTACCTGTAGATAAAAAAGGCTTTTCGTCAGCAGTGCTCACAATTAACCACTACTTAAGAATCTCTAGTAGCTTAGACTTAATCTCGCTCTTGAATTTCTCGTCAACACTCTCATAGAGGGCTTTAATGGCTCCTACTAGGTCGTTTATTATAATAGACATGGCGGCGTCTTTCTCGTATGGTGCTAGAGCCTCTATGGCATTCAATAAGACGCTGTCTCCCGGGTGGGCGGAGCGCTTAATGTACTTTCTCACAGCTGTTGGCGTAACCCCAAGGGCTTTTGAGAGCTCCGTTAAGCTCCTCGTATTCAGCATTAACTCTATAATTCTATACCTAGCGTCTCTACTAATCCACTCTACAGGGAACTTACTCCTTGATTGTTGACTTGTAGACATCTTAATCACCAGTGGTTTATTCAAAAGCTACTTTATAACCCTGGAGTTTATAAGGATGTGGCTAGAGAGAATAGCTACAAGGTGTTGTAATTCTTGAGACAGAAGTCCCTTGTGTACAGCAGTGGAGTCGTAGAAGCTATTGAATACCCTGCTGTTGTTGTCACTGGGAGTGTTCTAGGTAAAACAGTCTACGCGTACATCGGCGACATCGAGAGAGGAGTCATATCCGGCTATATTCCTGTTAATAAGCCAGTTGTCCTGGGCTCCTCGGGGATTGTGAGAGTAATCGAGGTTTTAAGTGAGAAAACAGAGTACACCGGGAAGTACTATACAGTTACACCACTTGGTAGTCGAGGTATTCTAGGATTGAGTGTTAATGGTTTACTCTCAAACTACGTATCACTAGATGACTCGTATCTCGAAGAGGAGTTGACAACTCCAACACCTATGGATGCTCTCAGACCTTTCTTTAAACACGTAGCACAACTCGCCTCTGTGTGTGAAGAGCCTGTTCTAGTCGAGGGGTGCGGACTTACAGGAGTTATGCTGGGAGGCTTTCTCAGGGAGCTCGGGTTGACTTCACACCATTACTGTGAGAGAGGCAGAAGAAACGCCTCAGTACTCGACTTAGACGTGACATCTCATATTAGTAATCTAAGTAGAAAGTGGAGAACTCTAGTTATAACTAGCCTTAATACCGCTTCAAAGTTTAGAGTCATGAGAGAATTGGAGTACAGTAAACTAGTGATCTCAGTTCTCTCATTAACAGATCTAATCCCGTTAAAGGCAAATTACAGTGTAAAAGTCGTAGTTGTAGGCAGAGAGAACAGTACGAGTTTAAGTGAGTATGTTATTAATAAGGGTAAAAAGGCTCTTCAAGGACTATTAAAGGCTATCAGAGTCATTAAAGCCAGTGACTTAGAGTCTATTAGGGGTCTCTTACCACCTCGCGGACTGGGCACTGTAATTGAGTTTAGTTAGCTCTCTCTGATTAGCTCTGCCAGCCTCTTCACACCCTCAATTATCTGCTCGTATGTGGGGTAGCTGAAGCTTATTCTCATACTATTAGCTCCTTTTCCATCAACGTGGAAACTCCCACCTGGAACGTACGCTACACTGTACTTCTCAATAGCTACTGGTAGGAGTTTACCAGCGTCAAAGTTGCTCTTGTAGACGTACGTGAATATGAATAGTCCTCCTATCGGCTTAGAGTACCAAGTGTACTCTGGGAAGTACTCGCTCATGGTTTTTAGCATCAAGTCTCTTTTAGCCCTGTAGTGCGGTATTGCGCGCCCAATAACTCTATCAATAACTCCTCTCTTCATCGCCTCAGCTGTAATGTACTGCGTTAACGTTGGAGAGTGAAGGTCAACGTACTGCTTTACTAGCTCGACTCTTCTTATTAAGTCATCTGGGCCAATTAACCAGCCGATTCTAAGTCCAGGTGCTAGTATTTTACTAATTGTACTCATGTATAGCACTCTATTCTCTCTGTCAAGGGCTTTTATAACTGTTTTATCTACACCCTCCTCGAAGACGAGGTAGCTGTATGGGTCGTCTTCCACCACTAGGAGGTCGTATTGTGACGCTATTTCTAGTAGGTGCTTCTTGCGCTCTGCGCTGAGCGAAACCCCTGATGGGTTTTGAGCTATTGGTATCGTGTATATGAACTTTACTCTCCTCCTCTCATCAGGCGACATCGCTCTCAATTTCTCCTCTAGTATACTCGTCTTCATCCCGGAGTCGTCAATATCTACTCCAATAAGCCTTGCACCAGCGTTTTTGAACGCGCCTATGGCGGCTAGGTACGATGGGTTCTCAGTTATCACTACATTCCCGGGGTCTATTAGGGTCCTCGCTACTAAGTCGAGGGCTGACTGGCTACCAGTGGTTATAATAGCGTTCTCGGGTTCGCATTTAATACTCTTCCTTGTAGATAGGAATTTACACAGCGTTTCTCTAACTTCTCTGACACCCTTAGTCTCGCTGTACTGTAGTGCCTCGTCACCGTAAATCTCAATAACATCTCGGGCTATTTCTGCGAGTTCTTTTCTAGGAAAGAGCTCTGGGTCTGGTATGCCCCCCGCGAAGCTAATAACGTTTTTCTTCGCCTTGATAATAGCTAATAGCTCTCTTATCTCGGATGCTTTAATACTCCTCGCTAGGTTACTATAGTACCTGGAGTAATCAAGCACGCTCACACCATTATCTCTGTTGTGTATGTATGGTATATAAGCGTTTATACGAGTATGATGACTATGGAAGTCAACACTATTAGAAAAAAGCTTTCACGGGTGAAGTGCCGAGTAGCATATGTCTACCCGAGCACTTACACTTCAATGATTTCTAGTCTAGCGCCGGACATTATTTACACTCTCGCTAATAGCTATGATGAGATATACCTCGAGCGCTTTGCGTGTAAGAGCCTTTATGGTGAAGAGAGTGATCCTCGTAGTCTGGAGACTGGGAGTAGGCTTAGAGAGTTCCCGCTTATTCTCACTTCTCTCCACTACGAGCTAGATGTCGTTAACTTAGCGAGGCTCTTACTTGCAGGGGGGATTGAGGTATTTTCAGATAAGAGAAATCACGTTATAGTGGCTGGTGGCCCCGTAGTAATGAGTAATCCTGTACCCTTTAGTGATGTAATTGACGCTTTCATTATAGGTGAGGTCGAGGTAACTCTCCCAAAAATACTAGAGTTGTGGCTTGAGTATAGAGGTGAGAAGGGGGGATTTCTCGAGGCTATATCCTCGCTGAGATACGTCTACGTCCCAGGGTACTCACGCAACACTGTTTTAAAAGAGTACGTGAGAGACCTGGATCACGCTATTTACCCTACTAGGCAAGTTGAGAACACGGAAGTCGAGCCTGTTTACGGAAGGGGTTTAAAGCTCGAAGCGAGTAGGGGGTGTCTCTTCTACTGTAGTTTTTGCCTCGAGTCTCGTGTTTTTCAGCCTTACCGTGAGCGGGGACTACTCAGACTTAAGAAAACTATTGAAGAAGGATTAAAGTACAGTATAAGTGGCAAGAGAGTGGTTATTTACTCACTGTGCTTCCCAGTCACCAAGACGCACACGCAGTTCTTAGAGTATCTCGCTAGCGAGGGGTTCTCAGCCTCACTCCCCTCGGTAAGAATTAGTCCGAGACTCGTTGAGTCACTTGAACTCATTAGAGCTCTTGGTCAGAGAGCTCTGACAATAGCCCCTGAGTCGTTCTCTTGGTTAGCTCAGTCTGTATTTTTTAAGTATACGGGACTTGAAGACTATGTGTCTAGCCTTATTAAGACTCTTATTGACGCCGGCTTCGACCTTAAATTATACTTGATTTACGGTGTTAGAGGATTGGGTACTGGCGTTGTGCACCGTGATGTAGAGGTTTTGCGTGATCTAGCTAAGTGTGCGAAGGCTAAAAATAGGAGGATTACTGTGGCTCTAACCCCGCTTATTCCTAAGCCCCACACGGTTTTTCAGTGGATTGGAATGCTCGACTACGAGGCCTTAGCGTCTCAGCTCAGATTCTACAAGTCATCTCTACGTGGACTAGTAGAGGCTCGGCTCTACGATATAGACCTCGGTGTTGTACAGGCGCAGATAGCTCTCTCGCCTAGACCGCTGGGTAAGCTGATCGCGCTGTGGGCTAGTTATGGGGGCGGGTTATCTGGCTGGAGGAGAGCTGTGAGAGAGCTCGCTGGGGATTTTAATTTTAACTACGTGTTTAGTGGCTATGAGTTTGAAAAAGAGCTTCCCTGGGGGTTTATTAGGCTCGACGAGGTGTCAGAGAGAGTTACGCGTACTCAGTACGAGGTGGTTAAGAGGTATTTAAAGCACTAGTTGTGAGTTCGGGTCTAAAAGCTACACCGTAGTGTACTAGTCCCGCCTCTCCCTCTTCCCGTATTCTCCTAATAACGGGCTCCATGATCATTCCCGGCTTTAGCTCTCCTGGCAATACGTCTGTTAGTGGTGCTAGTATTCTAGCCTTACTCTCCGTTGTCTCAACTATGCCTATAATTAGTGGTCTCTGCTTCTCAAAGCCCTCCATAGTGCTGTATATTACTGTCCACGTGATTAACCGCGCCTTCTCGTTAGCTAACTCTACCTGGTCTACTTCTCTCGAACCGCAGTGCCTACATATGTTAGACGGCGGGTATAGTGTTACACCGCACTTTTTACACTTTGTTGCGACTAGCCTATATCTGTATACTCGCGTCCTCCAGGATGGGGGGATACTAATTCTCACTACTCTCACCTCACTCTACTCTGTACACTAATCCACGATACTTAGCGTATAGACTGTAGCTCACTGTGTACTTCCTCTTCAAGTAGTCGTCTACTATTGGTGCTCTGTGCTTTCGCTCTTCTACTTTATCTGTTACAACTATGCTGTAAGCGTCTGATCCCGCTCCGCTTCCAAATGGTGCTAGTAGTATTCTCTGACCCGGTTTAGCGATCTCTAGTACGCGGGCTAGCCCTATTAGCGCTGAGGAGTTGTAGCTGTTACCTATGTACGGAGTTATGAGTCCTGGTGTGACTTTCTCCCTGGGGAAACCCAGCATTCGCGCTACTCTCAGGGGGAATGTGCCGTTTGGCTGGTGGAATACAGCGTAGTCGAAGTCCTCTGGTTTAAGGCCTGTTTTTTCAAGTAGTGTTTTAACAGAGCCTACAATGTGCTTAAAGTAGGCGGGCTCTCCTGTGAAGGCCTCTCCGTGAAGCGGGTACTTGGAGTGATCTCTCCTCCAGAAGTCAGGCGTGTCTGTCACGTACGTTGCACTCGCTTCAAAGTACGCTGCTGACTCCTCTCTGCTACCTATAATTAGAGCTGTAGCCGCAGAAGACGCTGTGAACTCTAATACGTCGCCTGGATTTGCCTGTGCCGTGTCACTACCCACTACGAGAGCGTACTTAATGAGGCCCGAGGCCACCGCGCCTATACTAGCTCTTATAGCCTCGCTTGCCGCTCTACAAGCAAACTCCCAGTCTGTTGCCATTGAGTAGGGTGTTGCCCCTATAGCCTCTGCTACTATAGTAGCTGAGGGCTTAACAGCGTAGGGTTTACTCTCTGTTCCAAACCACACTGCGCCAATTTCCTTAGGGTTTATGCCAGCTCTCATTAACGCGTTACGGGCAGCCTCAATACCCATTGTTACTGCGTCCTCATCTACTCCTGCAACGCTCTTCTCGCTTACACCGAGCTCCTCAGGCTGCTCAGGGTTAAAGCCCCAGACTTCAGCTATTTCCTTTAGGCTCAGCCTCCACCTGGGTATGTAAGAGCCCCAGCCAACTATACCCGTCTTCTCCTCCGGGTACAAGGTATGCACCTTGTGTTACTTAAGAATAACCCCTTTTAGTTAATAAGAGTTTCCTTATTTAGAGCTCGGGGAGACGGTGATTTGCAACTGAGTATTATTGGTAAGTTTAGAGATGGTAGACTAGTCTACAGTGTCCCATCACACATGCCCGCTTACGGCTACATAGCTATTGGCGTAGTAGACAGGGGCACTAATGTACTCCAAGTTAGGCCGACTACTATTTGTCCTCAGAACTGTATATTCTGCAGTGTAGACGCCGGCCTCTACTCGCGTAATAGGTGGGCAGAATTTATTGTTGACCCCGAGGTCATTGT
>JAJHQQ010000001.1 GCA_020833245.1 Desulfurococcaceae archaeon | reverse complement strand
GATGAGATATATAAGCTGTGGAAGTAGCTATAGTGGAAGAGAGGGTTAAAATGACGTTGAATATAGCTGAGACCCTCAAACTGGGTGTAAGTATACTTAGAGATACCGCTTCACGCATTAGGACAGGTGTCTTTGAAGCTAGAAGAGGCGAGGAAAACCCCAAAGTACTTAGTCTAGTTGCACACGTCGAGTCACTACTAGAGGAGTTAGCCAAGATTTTAGAGTCTATCTCTCACAGAGCCCCCGCAACACCAACCGAATTCGCCCAGCTCGCGCCATATACTTACATATATCAAGCTAGCGGCGATATGGTATTAATTGTTAGAACGAGGCCTCAACACGTAGTGTTAAGTGTGAACACAAGCAGTAGAGTTGTTTCCGTAAAGACTAGGGCGGGTTTAATCGAGATTTCCCCTGAGTCTCTGAGAATAAAATCTCGAAGAGTCGACGTTACATTAAACCCCGCTGATAGAAGTCAGTACAGAGGTAAACTTAACGAAGTTAAAAACTCACTAAAAATATTCGAGGTTATATTAACTAGAAGACTGAGTTTCCTGCTAAAACTAAGAAGCTAAGCCCACTTGGTCTAAGTTTTTGCTTGTTCAGCCTCAGTTACAGATATCTTTGGTAGCTCAGCAAACTTCTCTCTCATCTTCTGCTCCGCGATAATCTTCGCCTCTTCGAGTATTACCTTCGCTTCGCTATCAAGCCCTGTGCCAACATCTAGAGATAGATCTACTGTGCTCGCACCAATAACTGCTTCGAGCTCTCTCGATGCAACTTGTAATTCAATCCACACATCTGGAGCAACGTTCTTTACTATTCCAACAGCCTCTCTCAGAACTCCTAGTACAGGCTTAACCTCGGAGACTGCGCCGCCATAAATGAGAAACGTCTCTAGTTTTAACAGCGCGTTTTCCAGCGCGTACTGGACTGTTAATAGCTGTTTACTTATCTTTCTAATCTCCGCTACTTCTTTAGCGTACATTTTTGCTCTCATCTCGTCCTTCTTTAAAAGGGACTCTACAATGCTCTCAAATAGTACTTTGTCTCTCTCAGAGAGCCTCTCAACATAGTTGTTAATTCTGCCTAGTGCTGTCTTTATCCTGTACTGTGCCATAATAGCTCTCTTCTCAAGGGATTCCGTTTCATTAGTAAACAGCTTTCTGATTTTATCACCAATAGTCTCCTGCCTATTCCAAGCCATATTAACCCATCACCACTACCACAATCCCCCTAACTATGCTTTTAAAGGACGAGACCCTATAGATACCTAGTCACTACAGGTGCCCTTACGGTGAGTCTAGAGCAGTACATAACATGTAGAGACAATTGCTCACTAAGACACGTTGAGTCCCTAGCAATGATAGGACTAGCTGATAGAGCAGAGGTCCAGGACTGTGATAAGAGAAACTTTAAGAGAATAATCCTACACCTAGTAGGTGGTCTAACTGTAACTTCAAGTTGCTTTTACTACGAGGAGGTGGAGCAGTCACTCAAAATAATCAACACCTACATTCAAATAGCGCGAAGAGAAGGCTCCGTGGGAAAGCTGACTATTATTGAGCCGAGAGAGGAGCAATATAGGGATCAGTAGAGAAGTAGAGACCAGTAGCTAAGTCTTTTAAGCTATTAATAGCCTATAATTCACTCGGTGATGAGCGGTATTACCTGTGAAAGCGAGATGAGCAGGCCCCTAGATCTGATCATTCCACAAGCAGTGGTGTGTTTACGTGACTTCGTTTAGTATTAGAGAAGCAGTGTGTTGTGTCTACTTAACTTCAACTACACTTCCACCAACTGGAAAAGAAAGTCCCTTTGAATCCACGCAGACAACGACATCTCCAGGTCTCTGGCATCAGTTGTTTGGAGACTTAACAGTGCCTTTAGTACTAGTAGTAATAGCCATGGCGATCTCGGTGATAGTACTAGTACTGGAGTTTAAAGTAAAACCCTCTACTCTTATAGTGAGTAAGCAAGAGTATACTTAATCACTTATTAATGTGCTCTCTTCCGCTTTTCTCAGTGCATCGAGAGCTCTGTAGTCTACACCCACACCTATGCTTACATGTCTCAGAAGGCTCTGAATGTACTCTATACTATTATCTCTCAGAACACCAATTACTCTCTCTAAGCTTACACTTAGAGGTAAGCCTCCAGTAGTGAGTAGTGTCCGCGAAATATCAAAGTGTAGCCTCAGTCGCGTGGCTATTTCTGAGAGAACGTCCCCTTGATCCCCGGTTCGCTTTACAGTAAAAACCCCTATACTATACGGGGTCTCCTCGCCGCTTTGAAAGTAGTACTCGTAACTCCTTAACATCCTCATTGCTACTAGTACTGCGTGAACTGGGTTTACACTCGTAATAGAAGCCATTTTAGCCTCGAGGTTGTCATCTGATCTAATGCGCTGAAATATCTCTTTGTGTTTGGCTTCACTCACACCATTAGATAGTAGCAGTATTAACCAGGGTAGAGGCCTGTACGCTAATCCCCCATAGGTCTCAATGGTAGCAGAGATCTCGCTGAAGAGGCCGCTTAGTGATCTAATGGCCTCCTGGTTCGGCTTACTCTTTAAGTGCACTCGTATAACCGTGTATCTACCCACCGCGAAGCACCAGTTTAGTTTAAAATTTAATTATTCACAGTGTCTTCAAAGAGCAGTATTCAATATGACTATAAAACGTTTATTTTAAGCTCTTAAGACCTCTTTTACGTGGAGACTATAATCGAGTAAATACTGGTGGAGTGTATTTGGGCGGAATCTTCGCTGTGATCTGTAAAGACACGAGAATTCCTAGAGGAGCTATATACGAGGGTCTACGTAGGCTTACTTACAGGGGGTATGACGGGGCGGGCGTTGCTTTTCTACGAGGAGACCTTCTAGAAGTGAGAAAAGCTCCTGGACATATAGAGAACGTTTCAAAAAACCTAGATTTCGTGAACATAGACTCCGACATAGCCCTGGGGCACACACGCTACGCTAGTAGAGGCTGGCCTGTGTATGAGAACACGCACCCGTTGACGGAGTGCACGCGGAGAGTAGCTGTTACAGGGGATGGAATTATAGAGAACTACGAGGAAATTAAGAGTAGACTTGAAAAGTTAGGCCACGTGTTCTCGTCTAGAACAGACACCGAGGTGGCTGTTCACTTACTAGAAGAGTACTTGAAGTCAACTAGTAGTAGAGTTGAGGCTTTATTGAGAGTAATTAGAGAGCTCCGCGGCATGTACTCTCTAGTTTTTCTAGACTCCTCGACGAGAAGTCTCCTTGTAGTTCAAAGTGGACAGCCGCTTGTAATCGGGTTCTCACCTGATAAGAGCTGTATTTATGTCTCGAGCGACTTACCATCTCTATATGGCTTCGCTGAAACAGCGTATATTCTTGAAGAGGGAACCGTGGGGGTTATATCTAGGGACTCTATTGACTTATACAGCTCTATTAGTGGGAGGAGAGTAGAGCTTGAGCAATTACAAGCTAAGAGGGTAAAGTACGTAACGGAGTACGTAGAGAAAGGAGGATTTCCTCACTACATGATTAAAGAGATATATGAGATCCCGGAGGCGTTGAAGAAGGTGCCACTAGCAATAATGGAGAAGTACCTTAGACTTGCAGCCATGATTATTCAGGGTGCTAAGAAAGTCTTTGTCATTGGCACGGGAACAAGTCTTCACGCAGCTATGATCTCGACGTACTATTTCAGCGAGCTAGCTGGTCTAAGCGTGAATGTGATCTCGGCGGCCGAGTTCCCCTACTCTCTACTTGAGAGCGTAGAGACAGGTACTGTTGTAGTAGCTGTGAGTCAAAGCGGCGAAACAACCGATGTTATTACAAGCGTTAAGCAGGCTAAGCTACGTGGAGCTGTAGTAGTCGGCATAACCAATAATGTCGGCTCTAGATTAGCACTTGAATCTAACGTATACTTGCCAATAGGGGCTGGGCCGGAGATAGCTGTGCCCGCTACAAAGACCTTTATAGCTACTCTCGCGGGCTTTTTAATGCTGTCTTCTTACGTCGGAGTATACACAGGCAAGTTAACGAGTAGTGAGTACGGGGGTATTCTCAACTCCATTAAAGACCTAGCTGATAAGTTGAAAAACTTAATTCCAGACTATGACTCTAAAATCGAGAAGCTTGCACAAGAGGTCTACGAGTACAAGAACATGTACCTAGCGGGGAGCGGAATAACATACCCAGTGGCTCTAGAGGGAGCACTAAAACTAAAAGAAGCCGCACTAGTTCACGCTGAGGGATTGCAGCTTGGAGAGCTCAGACACGGACCACTAGCCCTCTCGGTCCTCGGACTTCTAACTGTTCTAATTGAGCCCATAGAGGAGCAGGCTAAACAGCTATTCTACAAGGTGCTGAGAGAAGTCGAGAACAGGTACGCGAGGATCTTCACGCTCGAAGTCACCGCTAACACGAAGCACGCTGCGATTATCTTGCCTCAAGTCGAGAGGCACTTGTACCCCATGGTAGCTATAATACCCCTTCAGCTATTAGCGTATCACACTGGAGTAGTGAAGGGCTTACCGGTAGACACGCCGCCGGGATTAGCTAAGACGATAACAACGTAGAGACTGCGATCTCTAGTTTTATAGACCTTTAAGCATGAAACGCATATTACCTAGTAGGCTGTGAGGACTCCTAGTCCAGGCTGAGTGATGATAGGGAGCTCCGGGGCCGAGCTCTTCACGCGTGTGGCTCACTGGTGATCTGGGCGTGACCACCAGACTAGACCCGTGGGGGCACCACGCTATCGAGGACTACGAGAAGTTAATAGTAGAGTTTGGAATCACATCAATAGACAAGTTACTGGCTCAGTACACAGTAGACCATTCTTACTTTACACGTAGAGTTATATTTGGGCACAGAGACCTAGACTCTTGGCTTAACGCCTTCTCGCGTGGAGATAAGACAGCTGTTTTAACTGGATTTATGCCCAGCGGCTATCCCCACCTAGGCACAGCCATGGTTTACGAGGAGCTCAAGTACTTTCAGAAGAAGGGTGCTTTTATTAAAGTAGCTATCGCGGATGCCGAGGCTTACGCTGTTAGACGCGAGAGTAGGAGCGATGTTATTCAGCGAGGTTTCGACTTCGTGGTTCACGCTATAGCTTGGGGAGTAGACCCCGAGAGAGCTGAGTTCTACTATCAAACAGAAATGCCCAGTAGTTACTACAGGCTTATCCAGATGTTCTCGAGGAAAATTACTCAAGCCGAAATGGAGGCTATTTACGGAGACCTCGCACCAGCGAAAGTAATTTCAGCTCTTACTCAAGCAGCAGATATACTGCACTTACAGCTAGACGAGTTCGGCGGCTACAAGTACGTAGTCGTCCCAGTTGGCGTTGACCAAGACCCGCACATTAGGCTAGCAAGAGACATAGCAGATAGATTCAAGAGTGAGCTTGGATTTGAAAGGCCCGCATCACTGTACCACAGGCTTATCAGGGGACTTGACGGAAACAAGATGAGTAAGAGTAGGCCCGAGTACGCTATTCACTTAAACGAGCCGAAAGAGCTCCTCGAGAAAAAAGTCATGAACGCTCTAACAGGGGGGCGTGCTACAGCCGAGGAGCAGAGGAGGCTTGGTGGCGAGCCGTGGAAGTGTACAATATTTGAGCTCTATACATACCACCTTGTTAAAGATGACAAGCAATTAGAGGAGATTCGACAAGAGTGCATTACAGGGAGGATACTGTGTGGTGCCTGCAAGAAGCGCGCTCTAGTGTTATTAATGGAGCTTCTCAGAGAACACCAGGACAATTTAAGGGACATAACTGAGAGGCGTGTAGTCGAGAAGGTACTTAAAAAGCCTTCATTTTAGAGTACATTCTACTGATAACGTACTCACATCAAACCCATTTCACTCAGAATTCTGCGCGTAATGCCCGCTGGGTCCTCGGCCGAGGTTATCGCTGAGCCTACTACTACTACGTCTACTCCCCGCTCAACTATAGGCTTTATAAGTCCGGGTTTTAGCCCTCCAGCAACAGCTATTTTCACGTTACTTATTTCATTCTTTACTTTCACGATTTCTTCAACGAGCTCGGCCGCTGTGACTCCTCTAGCCCTCTGGACACTTATACCCACGTGAAATAGTAATACGTCTGGCTCGTACTTAGCAGTCTCGAGTGCCCTCTTGTAGGGGTCTCTGCTACTGATGAGGTCTACTATGAGTAGAATCCCGTGCTCTTTCTTAGCTACAGATGCTTCAATTAAAGTCTCATCATCAGCTGTTCCGAGCACTGTAAAAGCGTCTCCACCAGCGCTCTTAACTACCCGGGCCTCTACGAGGGGTACATCCATGGTTTTAGTGTCCACTACAGTAAAACACTTAGTTAACTCTTTAATAGACCTAATCGCGATCTTTCCCCACGCTTTAAGCAACGGCGTCCCCACCTCTAGCCAAATGTTCTCGCACTTGAGGCTTGAAGTGATCTTTGTTGCTATGTCAACGGCTTTAACTAGCTCCTCTAAATCTAGTGCTACTTGTAAAATAGGCTTCAACGACCAGCACCAAGCTAAGTAATGATAAAACTGGAAATTAAGAGTCATAGTCTAAGTAGGTAATAGTAGATGACTCTACCTAGTAGTGTAGATGAAGTAAAAGCATCTATTAGGGAGAGAATCTGGAGGTTAATGGAGGAGGAGAATATAGCAGAGTTTCCCCGCCCAGTATACGGGAGAATACCAAATTTCAAGGGAGCTGATAAAGCCGCCGAGAAGATTACTAAACTACGTGAGTGGGCAGAAGCCAGGGTTATTAAGGCTAACCCGGACTCCCCCCAGTACTATTTGAGGCTTCAAGCTCTCAGAGAAGACAAAGTAGTCGTAATGGCGTCTCCTCGATTAAAGAGCGGTTTTATTGTTTTAAATCCGCGGAACATACCTCCAAGTAGGTGGAGCCATGCCGCAACAATTAGTGGGGCTTTTAAATACGGCCTTCTCGTGAAACTGCGCGATCTGCCACTAGTAGACCTCGTAGTAACTGGGTGTGTAGCTGTAGATAAGCGTGGTGCACGACTAGGTAAGGGAGGTGGCTACGCTGAGCTGGAATACGCTATTCTACGCGAGCTCGGAGTAGTCTCGGAGAACACACCAATCGTGACTACAGTACACGACATACAAGTCGTAGATGAAATACCACTTGAACTCCATGACTTAACAGTAGATTACTACGCCACACCCACGAGACTAGTAAAGATTCACCCTAGAGGCTATAAGCCAAAAGGCGTGTTCTGGGAACTGCTAAGTGAGGACTATAGAAGTCTAGAAGTTATAAGAGAGCTCAGTGAACTTTTAAAACAAAGAGCGTTAAAGTGAATAGTGTGGTGTATACAACTTGACCCCTACTAGTCAAGAAGACGAGTACGCGGATTTCCTCAACAAAGTAGTTAACGAGGTAAATACACGTTTAAGAGAATTCTTCAGTGAGCTCGCTTCTGAAGCCCTGCGAGAAAATCGCAGAGTAATCGAGCTCGCTGATGTCGGCGCAGACTACACTCTTAGAGGAGGTAAGAGGCTTAGAGCGGTACTAGTAGCTACTGGGTGCTGGTGTGCTTGTGGAAATAGAGAACTTGTCAATAAAGTCATTGACTTAGCTGCCGCAATTGAGCTTCTTCAAAGCTACTTACTAGTACACGATGATATAATGGATAGAGACGAGCTGAGGAGAGGGGGCCCTACAGCTCACGTTACTTTTACAAAGAAGTGCTTAGAGCACGGGTGGAGAGATTGCTCACACTACGGTGTCTCCCAGGCCATCACGCTCGGCGACCTCTTAGAGGCTTCCGCGGTGGGTTTAATAGCTAGATCACCCCTACCGTCACACATCGTTAAGACACTTGTACAGACTTATAGTAGTGGCTTAAGAAAAGTCGCCTATGGGCAGTTTCTAGACGTAATGCTCTCACAGCTCTCTCTAGCCGAAATATCTGAGGAGGACGTCCTCTTAGTCTACAAGTTAAAGACATCTTCATACACTATTGAGTTACCACTACACTTAGGGGCAATTGCCTGTGGGGGAGGTAGTGAGCTTTTAAGTACTCTATCACTGTACGCTATTCCAGCTGGTATAGCGTTTCAAGTTCGCGACGACATTATAGGATTATATGGTAGCCCCGAGGTAACTGGTAAACCAGCTGGCAGCGACGTCAAAGGTAAAAAGAAAACACTACTGGTAATTAAAGCCTATCAGCTCGGAGGAGTAGAGGAGCGTAAATTCCTCGAAGAGGTCTACGATAAGCTTGACTCTCAGCAAATAACGGATCTCCACGTTGAGAGAGTACGTGAAATTGTTAAGAGCACGGGTAGCCTAGACTACAGCGAGAAACTAATAGATGAACACATTAACAGCGCGCTTAAAGCCCTAGAATCCTCGAGCACTATATGTAGCGAAGTTAAGGAGTTCTTAAAATACATGACTATGAGACTCGCCTATAGAGAGAAGTAAGAAACAACTACTGATCTCTATCTTCGGGGAAACACCAGAACTCGTTTACCGTGTTCTCTGTTTTAAGGGTTTTTGTTAAAAAGTCGCTAGTTTTTAAAAAAGAAGCCCAAGTTCAATTAAAAAACCATAAGTAGCATTACTGAGAAATACACTGTTAACTTTAAGATTTGAAACTGCGTTGTGATCTCCGTGAAGAACAGCGCATACGTGTATAAGAAAATCACCACTAATGGTGCAACCACAAGTAGTGCTCCTAGTGTTTTCCTTCTCACACGCATCACCATGTTTGTTAGACTCGATACTCTGTGATCTATGTATTATAGGGGCAGTTTGTCTTGTAATAACCAAGCTACATTATCTATAAATTACTGTCTTTAAAACGCCTATTGCGGGTTATTGATTTGTGTGGGAAAAAGCGGGGAGAAATAGAGGAGTGGTTGAGGAGAATCATATTTAGTGGGGTTAAAGATGACTACGTAGTTCTCATTAGGCATAGAGAGAACAGTGAAGAAGTGCTCAAGCCTGTGCCGGGTACGTTACTAAAAGATGTCCGTGGAGGCTACATGATTGTAGACGGAGAAGTCATTCCCTTACATAGAGTTGAAGAGATCCGGAGAAAAAACGGTGTTGTCGTGTATAAGAGGAGGGGGATGCGAGGCTAGATCCAGCCTCGAAGCTTCATTGCCTTGACTACTCTGTCCACTGCAATGGCGTAAGCGGCTACTCTCATTGGGTAAATCGAGTACTTCTTCCGCCACTCATCGTATACTTTATTGAAGTTTATTGTCATAATTTTGTCTAGTCGAGATAAGGCCTCTTCTTCCGTTAGGAAACACCCCATTCTGTTATGGCTCCACTCAATCCAGCTCATTGTCACTCCACCAGCATTTGCCAGTATGTCGGGTACTACGACAACTCCCTTCTCGTGTAGTGTCTTCTCAGCCTCTGGAGTTGTGGGCCCGTTTGCCCCTTCAACTACGAGTTTCGCCTTAATTCTATTAACGTTTTCTCTAGTAATCACGTTCTCTATGGCGGCTGGGACGAGTATGTCTACTGGTAACTCGAGGAGCTCCATGTGGTTGCTGGATATCTTCACGTCTCCTTCTCTGTAGTCTGTAACCATGCCTGTTTTTTCTTTTATCTCTATGGCTTTCTCTACGTTTATGCCTCTAGGATTGTAGACATATCCCTTACTATCACTAACAGCAACTACTGTTGCACCCCACTCGGCGAGATACTTGGCAGTATAAATGCCGACGTTGCCGAAGCCGTGAACAGCCACGGTTCTACCTTCAAGCCCGCCAAATAGCCTCTTTGCCGCTTCTCTAGCTGAAAGAGCTGTCCCGTAGCCCGTTGAGATTACTCTGACACCTAATCCCCCGAGTTCAACGGGCTTAGCTGTAACTACACCCCACGCATGAAAACCAGCTATTTTACTGTATTCGTCGTAATACCACCCCATAATCTGCGGGTTTGTGTTCACGTCTGGGGCCGGTATATCCACATCGGGGCCTACTTCTCTCGCAATGGCGGCAAAGTACTTTCTACTAAGCTCTTCTAGTTCGCGAGGACTCAGCGTCTTGGGGTTTACTCGCACGCCTCCTTTTCCACCGCCATATGGAATACCGGCTAGTGAGCACTTCCAAGTCATCCACATTGACAACGCGACGACTTCGCCCGGCGTTACTGTCTCAGCGTACCTAATACCTCCCTTATACGGCCCCAAAGCACTGTTGTGTTGACTTCTCCACCCGAGAAACGTCTCTAATTTACCGTTATCTCTTCTCACCGTGATTTTGACTTGTACTAGTTTTTCGGGGTGTCTTAGAGCCTCTACCACGTCGTCAGAAAGTCCGAGTATACTTGCCGATTCACGTAGCTGTTTAACAGCCATTTGGTATACAGGGTCGTTCTCGTAGAGTGAAGCATAGGGGGATTGCTCTACCACGGTTTCTCCCCGTTGAGGTTAAACTCGGGTTGAGTTTATAAATCTAAACAAATCCATACGCGTATATATAAGCCCTACACGTATAAATGACCTTAGAAATAAACTCTAGCAGCGTAATTAAGGCAGCGCGACTATTAGACTCAGCTGCTTAATTGCTAACGAGCACACATTACTTAGTAGTCGCGACGAGTAGTGTGCTAATATACTTGCGTGTGGGCAGTGGTTTAGCACTCATCAATCCTTAATAATCAGCCCTCACACGGCTCGTCACGGGGATCCTCTGAACCGGTGTCGCTCATCACCACGTTAACAGTATTTATCCAGGCACTTAATATTACTTTGCCGGCTGACTGGGTGTTAGCGTTGAAGCCCGCAATACTAATCATAGACATGTTAAAGGAATTTGTTTATGGAAGGTTAAAGAGCCCTGCAGCCCTCGAGATCGTCCCTGTGATCAAAACCCTAGTAGCGAAAGCTCGCGAGAGAGGTATCCCGGTAGTATACTTAGCGGATAGGCACTACGCTTTTGACAGAGAGATACGTATTTGGGGATTACACGCTTCTCATGACAGTGAAGAATCTTCTCTTATTGATGACCTTAAACCCGAGAGAGGAGACATTGTTCTCTACAAGAGGTCTTATAGTGGTTTTAGAGATACTGGGTTGAGTGGTCTTCTCAGAGACTTAGGTGTTGACACAGTTATTTTGACTGGAATTCACACGCACATCTGTGTATTACACACTGCTATTGATGCCTTCTACGAGCGCTTTAACATTATTATAGTTAAGGACGCCGTTGCCGCGTTTAGCCGCGAGGATCACGACTACGCGCTTCAATACATGGAGAGAGTCCTCGGCGCTGTCTTGAAAGAGCACAGAGAAGTCCTAAGTATACTAGACCAGTTCAGCACGAATTAGACCACACTTTAACAAACTCCTCCTCTATGGGATCTAGCCGCGGAGACAAGATAACTAAACTGTGAGGTGGTGGTGGGAATTTACACGTAGAGAGCTCTCTTAGGGTACGCGCACATATCTTCTCGTCAACCCAGCCAAGGCGCGCAACGCCCAGCGCAGTTTGATCTCCAAGCAACTCCTTGTAGTCTAGCTCTAGGAGTATTTCTACCGCCTCGCTAATGGTCATAGCGTAGTTGTCCTCAACGCGCAGGTCAAGTAGTACTATTGTGTGAAGATTTCTCTCCAAGTTACTGTATATAGTGTCCACAGTGCTGTACGATTTAAACAGTGATGGGTGCAGTAGAGTCACGTGCTTTCCAAACTTGTATGACTGTAATCCGAGTCTACTATACGCTAAGGTGATAAATGAGAGACCATTTACTACTTTAACCTCTACCCCTCTCTTAATAGCACTGATCCATACAGCGTCGTGTGTTGTAGCGATAAACGGGTCTCCCGGCACGGCTATTACGACTTTCTTAGAGCGGGCTTCTTCAATTATTTTCTCGACAAATAGCTCTTCTAGGTCTCTTCGAGAGGCAAATACGTACTTAGCATTTGGGTTGAATCTCTTTATTTCCTCTATTGAATCCCCATATATGGATGTGTAGGTGTCGATGTACACTACATCAGCTGTTTTTAGCTCATTAACAGCCTCTAGTGTTAAGTGTTTCAGCGTATATCCTAGTCCCAGAAAAACCAGCAATACTAACCCCCACACTATATATCCTACGGAGTGTAAAATACAACTAACTGAGACCGCTGAGGGCGATTCATTGAATTTAAAAACCTGCCGCATGAAGAGAGTCTACAGGAGAAGGAGATCTAATATACTGCAATAAATCACGTGTCTATAGCTACCATAAATATCAGTTATTTGTAATAAGCCGTATTAATCGCCAGGTTAACTTAGCTCTTAAGATATTTCAGGGCTAAGCGAATAATATATACCTGGAATGCTGTGTGAACTAAACTCACTAATATCAATATGTAGCAGTGCGTTTTTGAAAGAATATTGAAAATCTCTCTTAGCGTATTTGAGGATCTCAGGTAGAAAACCGTGTTCATAACAATTCTTCTAAAGAAGCGTGAACTCTGAGATTCCAGGTATATTAACTCTGAGGGCATATAATTCCAGTCTTCAAACACGAAAATAGGGTCTCCAGCAACTAGAGGGACAAAAGAAGAGAAAAATCCATGATTAGCAATCCATAAAAACCCGAAAAGGTAGATTTTAATAAAACTCCTAAACATTTTTTCATCCTGCTTAAATCTATTAAATAATAGTAGAGTCGGTGGTAGAAGCCACATATAGTAATTGCTATTAATGACCTTACTAAGCGCGAGGAACCCACACAGTAGTAGAATATTGTATTTAAGCACGAAGGACCCCTCATCTCGAGTACCTTCTCTCACGGCCATGAGTAGTACGTATAGAAGATATGCTAGAAAGCATGGAAGCCACACATTCATAAATATTGAGGGTACAGCATACAAATCGTAATTTACGTAGTAGTATGGTATAGTCCAAATGCTCAGATGCTGAGGTGGTCTTTTCGCGTGGAAGAACACTACTTTCTCTAGAAAGCCCCTCGGATCTCTCAACAAAAAGGGCATTAATATAGGCACAGTCACCGCTACCACGGCTATTGTGTACTTTAACAGTAGTGAGTAGTCTCTTTTCTTTAAGAGTACTAATACTGGAGGTAAGAGGAGTAAAGCTGTGGGGTGTTTTATGAGCGCGGAGAGAGAGATGAATACTGCATATAGTGTGTAATTTCCCTTCTCAGCTAGGTAATATAGAGCTAAGAGTACAAATAGTGATACTATTAAGTCAAATTGAGCCGTAAATATCGTTGAGTAAACGAGAATATTTAGAAGCCACAAGTACCCGGCTGTGCTACTGTACTTTTTTACTAGCACTATGTATACTAAATAGAAGCTTATCACTAGTGGCAACTTAGTTATAAAGACCTGTAACACGGGATCAGAAGTTAGCGTGTTAGCTAGGTGGTACATCACCGTGAATATTAGTACAGTAAGAGGCGGATAGGCTACTTTGAAAGTGGGATCAGGATCAGCGTATATATCGAGTATTCTACCGGGTTGAAAGTATTTCTCATACCAAGCAATGAAGTATCTCACATCGTAGTAATTCCAGCCAACTACCGCGCTCCACAGTACTGCCATGCTTGCTGGCACGAGCACGAGAATATTTAATCTAGCATAGAGCTTATTACTAATCAATGAAAGCTTTGTTCTAAACACACCCATACGTAACTTTACCGCACTAGCGAACCTCCTGTAAATTGAGAGCTTCAATCTACTTAGCCCTCTATAATCAGCCGAATTCGCTACGTCCAGCTTTTACACACTAAGTTTATTTTCCTTGTACTTATAAGCTTTGAAGTATTTTCCCTCAACTCTACAATACCCGTGCTAGAACACTAATAGACATGTGTATTGAAATAGGGGAAATTACGTCTAATTTAACCCGCGTTTAATTAATACTAGAGGTGAGTCTTAATGCAAGTAGTCTTTGTAAAAGCGGGAGGAAGCTTTATTACTCATAAAGATGTCCCTGTAAAAGTTAACGTAAGGGCTCTGAACTCCCTTGTGAAGATACTACGTGCAGTAAAAGACGATGTCTCACTGGTTCTAGGTAATGGCGGCGGCGCGTTTGCTCACTACGCTGTATTAAAGCACAAGGCAAATCGCCTACAAGTCTTTCTCTCAAAGTGCCACCAGGCCACCAGATCACTAAATAGACTAATAGTTGACTACCTTGTTGAGAGTGGAATATGGGCAACTAGCGTTCAGACAAGTTCAATAATATGTAAGAATAAGGGCGAATTTAAAGTCTTTATTGAACCAATTAAGCAGCTGGTAAGTAACAATATTATTCCAGTAGTATACGGAGAGTGTATTCTTAGTGGAGAGGACGCCGCGATTTTATCTACAGAGAAAGTCTTTGAGATTTTATCAATGCACATTCGCCCATCTCGAATAGTGCTACTCACCGATGTTAATGGCGTATTTACCTGCAACCCCCGTACATGTAGTAACGCTAAGTTAATTACTAGGATTACACCGGAAAACCTACACTCTGTACTAGAGGTTCTCAAGGGCACTACCACTAGTGACGCTACTGGCGGGATCTATAGCAAGGTCTTATCAATGAGCGCTTTCTCGTTTAAAACAGGAATAGAGGTAATTATAACATCTGGTTTCGACGAGGAGTCCGCAGTAGCCGCAATAAAGGGGCTAACACCCAAGTACGGCACTATAATATCGCCGAGACCTTGATAAAATAACACCTATACTATGTATATAGCTAAGCTATCTCCAGTTCTCTCAATGTATACATCTCTCTTACCCGGTACAACTAGCCCAATAGTGTCTCTACTAATAATAGCGTAATCTATGAGAAATAAGCCCGAGAAAATTATAGTTAGGTAAGAGTCAACACCGCATTTAGTCACACGCACTGTGAAAAGTGGTGTTGAAGCCTCTTCCCTGATCACCTCTCGGCGAGTCGAGCAGGGTAGATATCTCCCAGAGTACTTGGCGTAAATAGCTCTCTTACGCCCACCTCTAATTAAATACATCTCTACACTACTGACATTACTCAGTACAATGGAGCGCTGTGTAAACTCAAATGAGAAGTCTTCACCGATTAGTCTCACAAGATCATCTATGTACTGTATCTCAGCACATTTACCGTCTAGTTTTATTACAATGCTCTTCAAGACCTTCACCAGCAGAGAAGCATCATAGATCATAGATTAAAGAACTATGTCCTAATTTCCTCATAATAGTGACTCTACAAGGGTATATTTAACTCGCTTATTATAAAGCTTATAAGCTCCCGCAGTTTAGACACCTCTAAACATGGGTCTTAGCAGGGTTAAATAATGGTGAAGTCTCTTACAGAAGTGCTTAGAAGAGAATTGAGTACACAGGGACTAGAGTTACTAGACATATATGTATTTAGAGATAAGGACGTCTTAAGGCTCCTGAATAAGAGAACCAATAGTGTACACTTCTACGTGATGTCGAAAAAGCTTTCATCCTTAACATCGTCCGAAGACGTAAAAAACATTGTCTTAGAAATTAAGAAAAACCTGGAAAGGAGCTAGTGTTCAGCTTTCCTCCTAATAATCCAGGTGGTTTCAAGCCCTTTATCCATTAGTTGAATACCTATCTTTGAGAGCTCGCCGCGAATAGAGTCCGAGAGGTCATATAGGCCTCTCTTCCTTAACTCCTTGCGGACATCGATGAGTATTTTAATTAGCTCATTTACCAGTGGCTCTGTCTCCGCCGCCATCTCGGCTTTCTCGTCGAGTACGCCAAATACGTGGTTGAAGGACTTAAGTAGCTTTATTGAAAGGGAGACTAACATGTACTTGGGATTATACTGAATCTCCCTGTAGATTAGTGAGACTAGCTCACTTATCACTGCGAGTGCTTCTGGAGTATTAAAGTCGTTGCTGAGCGCGCTGTGAAACCTAGAGTTTAAGTCAACAACGTATCTTAGAATTTTGAGGTCTTCGCCTCTTAAGTAGTGCTGGTCTATAGCTTCTCTGTAGAGTCTCTCTGCGAGTTTATAAGCCGAGTGTATTCTCTCATAGAGTTTTTCAGCGCTCTCTAAGCTCTCATCTGAAAAGTGTAGTGGTTTTCTGTAGTGTACGTGAAGATACCACAACCTGAGTACTTCTGGCTTCCACTTCTTGAACGCCTCACGCAGTGGTGTAATGTTACCTAGGCTTTTACTCATCTTATCTGCACCGACCATTACTAGACCCGTGTGCATCCAGATCGAGACCCAGGGTTTCACTCCGAAGAGAGCCTCGCTCTGCGCTCTCTCGTTTTCGTGATGGGGGAAAATGAGGTCTGTTCCACCTCCGTGAATATCAAATCTCCCTCCTAGGTATCTAGAGCTCATTACGCTGCACTCAATATGCCAGCCCGGTCTCCCTTTACCCCAGGGGCTTTCCCAGTATGGTTCTCCTGGCTTACTCGCCTTCCAGAGTGCAAAGTCATATGGCTTTTTCTTCTCGCTGAGATATTCTTGCTCTTGACTCCAAAGGCTCTTTTCTAGTCTACCTGACAATTTACCGTACTCTTCGTACTTGTCTACTTCAAAGTACACGCTCCCACTTGGAGCGACATAAGCGTAGCCCTTGTCTATTAAGGCTGATATGAACTCTATGATTTCGTTTATGTGATCTGTTACGCGCGGGTGGTGATCCACCTGGACTTTAAGCGTGTTGAGCATTTCGAGGTAGTCTCTAGTGTACTCCTCGCTTATTTCCCTCCAGTCTCGCCCTTCCTCCGCAGATCTCTTTATTATCTTGTCGTCTATGTCTGTTATGTTCATGACGTGTACTACTGTGTAACCCCTGAGCGACAAGTACCTTTTAAGAGCATCGTAAACTACATATGTCCTGCCATGCCCTATGTGCGTGTAGTCGTAGACTGTAGGCCCGCACACGTAGATTTTAACAGTATTAGGCTCTACCGGCGTGAGCTCCTTATCCCCCTTGCTGAGAGTGTCGTAGAGCTCTATTGCCGGTAACACTGTGCTAATCAGCCCTATAGTACCTATCATACACGTTTAGTAAAACTTCACCCACCTTTAAAAACACGTTGGCGAGCTCCTCTGTTGTCAAGAAGACCCCTTTATCTCCCTCTCCGTGGAGAACATCACTTACAACTAGAACACACGCTGTTTCAAACCCCCTCATCCAGCCAAGAGCAAATAGCGCTGCCGCCTCCATTTCCACGGCAATTATACCGTACTTGCTCATAGTCTCCACAAACTCCTCGGACTCGGAGTAGAAGCTGTCACTAGAGAACACGGGGCCATACTTATATGGAATACCCCGCTCTTCGAGCCCCCTCATAATGTAGTACGTTAACTTAGGATCGGGCCCTGTCGCTCCACAAATTCCAGGCATGTACTGCCCTACGGCACAGCCACCCTGTGTATAGGCAGCTGCCGTTACGACTATGATATCTCCTACTCGTGTGTCTTTTCTAATTCCACCCGTTGTTCCCAGCCTAACTATTCTCTTAGCGCCAAGCTGATTCAGCTCCTCAAATACTATTGCAGCACTCGGCGCACCTATACCGTGAGTAGCAAGTGTAATTCTAGTGTTCTTGTAGTAGCCAGTGACTACTTTGAGACCGCGGTGCGTATTTACGACTTTCACGTCACTTAGTAAGCCGGCAATGAGGTCTACTCGAGCCGGATCTCCCGAGGCAATTACGTTAGCGGCTATGTCCTCTCTGCGCGCTTTAATGTGAATTGGCACTATACTCCTCACCTCTTAGACTTCCTAGACCTCGATCTCTTAGTCCTCTTCTTTTTCCTCTCGCTCTTCTTAGACACTACGCGTTTTCTGCGCTTTTTCCTCGTCTTCTTAACTTCGCTCTTAACTACAGACATGCTTAACTCGTGAGTAAGAAGTATTCTCTTGTAGTCATCACACTCTAACACAATAAAGTCGTAATCTATGTTTTTAAGTAGCTCAATTGACCCCTCGTAGACTACGAGCTGGCTACTAGGTCTAAACTCATATATAACTCCACAGTTTCCGCCTTCTCTGCACTTCACAAATAGTACTCTCCGCAAGTACGAGGGCTTGGGAGACAGTACAGTTGACGTCTTCTTGAGCGAGTTGTCTCCGAGAATAACTCTCAGCCCAGGGGCTTCAACGCTAACTAGTAGTACTTTATCACCAGCGCGATACTTAACGATATTCTCCGCTGCTATCTCCACGAGATCTTCTAATGTTGCCCTACCGCCTTCTACTTCAATAGGATTCCACATTTCCCTGTCTACTCTTAGGGCCTCTAATCGTACAGTACTATCGCTCTCAGTAACCTGCTCTAACAGCTCTATTTTCGAAATTACGCGCATACTCGTACTCCATGTTATTTTACCAGGAACTCCTTAATTTACATAAACACGGGGGCTCATATGAGCGTAAAACTCCACGTGGTCTCTATTCCAATACCACACGGCGCAAATGTCATTATTGGTAGAAGTCACTTTATAAAAACAGTTGAAGACGTATACGAGGTTCTAGTTACAAGTGTTCCAGGCATAAAGTTCGGTATTGCCTTTAATGAGGCTAGTGGAAAAAGACTCGTTAGATACGAGGGCAATGACGAAGAACTCGTTAAAGCCTCAATTGAAGCTGCTTTAAAAATAGGTGCGGGGCACACATTTGTGCTATTTATAAGAAACGCCTACCCTATTAACGTGCTAAATCAACTTAAACAGGTACAGGAGATCGTGTCGCTGTACGTGGCAACCGCTAACCCTATTGAAGTGATAGTCGCCGAGACTGATCAGGGGAGAACTATAATAGGGGTCGTCGACGGCTATACACCACTAGGCGTAGAGTCCGCTGAAGACAAGGCCGAGAGAAGGGAATTTCTGAGAAAAATAGGCTATAAGTTCTAATTTTCCGTTTTTACACCTGGCTACTACAGAAACTACTAGTAGACGGTGTCCGTTTCCCGTAGAACACTAATAATATTGGCTACTGCGATGTCTTTTTCAACTCTCACTACTTTAACGCGAACTCTAGAGCCGAGTGTCGCGTTTGGCACAATGATCTTTTTGCCCTTGTACATCACCACTCCGCGCCCTTTATCGTCAATGTCGTATATATCCACCACTATTTGTTGACCAACACTAATATCACTACTTGGATTGTCGTATTTTACTCTAGGGTATATACTGTACCTGTAGATGTCACTGGTATATGGTTCTCCACGTGTTTTACTCCGAGTCACGTTGACACTCTTCCCGACTTCGCGTATTCGTGTGATTTAATATTTTTGAAGGAGCTTATAAATAGCAAGGTGCTAGTAGTGTCCAAGGACTTCTTGAGAAATATCGTCAATCCGATTTTAAACGAGTACGTGGAGAAAGGCTTCCCGGCGAAACTGGCGAGTGAAATTAAAAGACTAGTTTTCCAGGCAGAGAGCAAGTATAAGTTTAGTGTATTTGGAGGAGATGCGCACAACTTAAAGCTATACTTAAATTCCAAGGAGTTCTCAGAGCTCGTAAGCATCCTTGTTGAGAGCGGCTACGGAAATGTACTAGTCGAGGTACTTGAAAAAGCGAGAGAAGCGTACTCGGAGCTTGAGGATTTAAAACTAGCTATAGAGAATGCGCTTCAATATATTGTTGAGGCTCAAAGTCAATCTCGCAGAAGACTTGGTGAAATAGTTGAGTTAAATAAGAACATTAGTGAATTAGCTGAGACTATACGGAGGAGGACTGGCGCTAGTAGCGTGGAGATCAAGAAGAGAACTATTAAGTTAACTATAAACGAGAATACAGAGCTTAGAATTCGCGTATTAAGGGGAAAGGCTGTTATAGATGTTTTAACTAGGAGAATAGTTGAGAGACCGACGTGGAGTGGCATATTAGAGGTGATTAGCGAGCTTGTCGAGAAAGCTCGTCGTATTTGACTGTGACGGTGTTTTAACAAGTGTTAAGAGTAGCTGGGGGTTACTACACGAGTACTTTGGAAGTGGAGACAACAAGTACTTCGCAGAGCTCTATAGGCGGGGGCTTATATCCTACCTCGACTGGATGATAATAGACATCGCGTTAATGATTCAAAGGCGCGGAGCACCAATAAAGAGGAGAGATGTAGAAGAGGCTCTGCGGAGCGTTGAGATACGTAGGGACGCCTTTACTGCAATCACGGAGTTGAAGAGGCGAGGACACAAATTAGCAGTAGTCAGTAGCGGGGTAGATATTCTCGTCCGTAGAGTGTGTAGAGAGCTCAATATAGATACGTGCCTTTACAATGAACTAGTATTCGTCGACGACGAGCTCGTGCCAGGCGGGATCCCAAGGGTCCCTCTACTCGAAAAGCCAACTATTATTCGTAAGCTTGCACACGACTTAGGCTTTAGCATCGAGGATGTAGTCTACGTGGGGGACAGCTCGTGGGATATTGACGTCTTCAAGGCCGTTCCCGTGTCTATTGCGCTGACTCCGTGTGGAGAGGAGTGTAAATACGCGAAGTACACTGTCAGTAGCCTAGTAGAGATCGTCGATCTACTAGATAGGTTAAAGTAATAATAGCCGTTCTTAGAGAACAGTATTTCAGAGTAACTGTTTTAACCGTGAAAGTAATGGAGTGGATAACTACACTACTAAGTATACGACCCGACGCGATAAGTGTGTGGTCTCATCCCGAAGTTAAAGAGAGGCTTTCATGGTACTACAGAGTTATGAGGAACGAGATGCCAGCGAAGTTTCAGATCGCAAAGAGGGTGCCAGTAGAGGCGGATCTCTTCTCGCAGGATCTGTCGCTCAGAGACCTGTGGAGTCTCCACGAGGAGTCTTCACGAATATTTAGAGATTACTTCGTGGCTGTTAAGAAAGGGGAGATCAATATTGAGCGCCTCGAGAGGCCTAAGCATAGCTACTTAGACGTTAAGGTAGCTATAGCGTACAGGTTAATGAGCCCCTGTAGGCTGTGTGAGAGGTCCTGTGGAGCCCTCAGATTAGAGGGTAAGCCGGGTGTCTGTCTCGTGGATAAGGACGCTATAGTTCACAGTTATTTTCACCACATGGGTGAAGAAGCCCCGCTTGTACCCAGTGGAACTATATTCTATGGTGGGTGTAATTTTAAGTGCGCATTCTGCCAGAACTACGATATAAGTCAAGTAATGGCGCGTAGCGGTGAGAGACTATCACCACGGGAGCTAGCTTCTATTCAGGTGTACTTGAGAAGGCGCGGTGCTCGAAATATAAATCACGTTGGAGGAGAGCCCACACCACACCTGCCATTTATACTGGACAGTTTGAGATATCTAGACGTAAGTGTCCCGCAACTCTGGAATAGCAATATGTACATGTCTCTCGACTCCATGATTCTACTCGAAGACGTTATTGACATCTGGCTACCAGATCTAAAATACGGCAATAACGACTGCGCGTGGAGACTAAGCAAAGTCAGAAACTACTGGGAGGTCACTACGAGAAATATTAAGAGAGCCCATGAGGCTGGAGACATGATTATAAGACACCTCGTCATGCCAAATCACATAGAGTGCTGTACACGCCCAGTCCTCGAGTGGATAGCTAAAAATACTCCTCGCGCGCTAGTAAACATCATGGATCAGTACCGCCCAGAGCACTTAGTCGCAAAGTACCCGAAAATGTACCCCGACATTTCCAGGAGGCCCACGCAGAGCGAGATGAGTGAAGCCTATAAAATAGCCAGAGAGCTGGGCATAGTATTTGAGCCCGTCTCCTGAACTTAGAGAATGCTACTCGTCGAAGTGGGTGCTAGTGATTTGACTGTGAGCCCTAAGCCCGGTGAGTACGAAGAGATCTACTTTGATGAATACTACAGGGTCCTAGTTTTAGGAGAGAAAGGCAACTACATAGTTTCAGTAGACGTGTATGCGAGAAGAGAAGAGTTTGAGTACTCAGAGAAGACCTGCGTTAATAGTGTGTGTCTACTAGTTAAAGAAGTCAGAGAGGCGACAAGCAGTGTACAGGGTGTTCTTAGAGTGCTTGTAATCGCGGTTAAAGTCCTAGAAAACCCCGTGGAAATAGTTAATGTTAAGTGGATATTGAATCACAAGCCAGATAGGGATGAAGTTGAGAAAATCTACAAGGAATCATGGAAGCTAGTGAGTGTACTCTGAGCGAGCAGACCTCTCAGAAGCTAAGAGAAGTTTATTTACTAATAGCACTTAGTACTCTCTTTAACAGGAGGCGTAGCGGTGAGAAATTGCAGGTCTTTGAACCTAAGTTGAAGGCTACACGCTGGGACATGCGGAGAGAGCTTGAGCTTCTCGACTTGTGGGAGAAGGAGAAACTATACGAGTTTACATACACGCCTAAGGACGAAGTTATCGCTATAGATACTCCACCACCGTACACTAGTGGAAGGTGGCATGTAGGTGCAGCTGCACACTACACTCAAATAGACATGATTGCCAGGTATTTTAGGCTAAAAGGATACAGGGTTCTCGTGCCATTTTACGCTGATAGAAACGGCTTACCTGTAGAAGTCCAAGTCGAGAAGAAAAAGGGAGTAAAACCACACGAGGTTGCTAAGACACCCGAGGGGAGACTACTCTTCCTTAATATGTGTAGAGAGCAACTAGACGAGATTGAAAGAGAGCTTGTGAAAATATGGAGACGACTCGGCTGCTCTTTTCAGTACTGGAGAAACGGAACCGACAGTGAAGAATACCGGAGGATTACTCAAGCTACTTTTATAGAGCTCTACAAGAAGGGCTTGATATACAAGGCGGAGAGACCTGTTAACTGGTGCCCTAGGTGTAGAACAGCCTTAGCAGAAGCTGAACTCGAGTACGAGCCTAGAGAGGACTACCTCTACTATCTTGTATTCGCCGTTGAGGAAATAGGTGAAAAAGCCGTAGTTGCGACTACAAGGCCCGAGCTTCTCCGCTCGTGTATGGCGCTTGTTTTCAATCCTAATGACTCACGCTACTTGCACCTTAAGGGGCTACACGCGGTAAACCCACTCTACGGCCACAGAATGCCCATATTAACTCACGAGTCCGTGAACCCGAATTTTGGTACAGGCCTCGTAATGGTGTGTAGTTACGGCGACCACGAAGACGTGAGGATGTTTAGGGATCTCGGGTTAACACCTCTAGTTATAGTAGACAAAGACGGCAAGATGAGGGAGGAAGCGGGTCCACTAGCCGGTTTAACTGTAGAGGGTGCTAGGAGGAAAGTAGTGGAAATTTTAGAAGAGAGAGGTTTACTCGTTAAAAAAGAGAAAATATTACATAGAGTCCCAGTCTGCTGGAGGTGTAAAACACCAGTTCAAATAATTCACGCTACAGAGTGGTTTTTAAAGCAGTTAGAATTCAGAGACAGCCTCTTGGAGTTAATTGAGAAAATAGACTTTAAGCCGCCTATGCACAAAGCGAAACTAGTGGACTGGATTACGAGTGTCTCCTCAGATTGGCCTATTAGCAGAGACCGGTACTATGCCACAGAAGTCCCCGTGTGGTACTGTAAAAAGTGCGGTGAAGTCCTATTACCAGAGCCCGGTGCGTACTACAGGCCGTGGATAGACCCTCCACCATGGAATAAGTGCCCTAAGTGTGGAGCCTCGAGATCAGAGCTTGTAGGAGAGACAAAGGTGTTTGATACGTGGTTTGATAGTAGTATTAGTGTCCTATACGTGACGGGCTACTTGCGAGATCAGAAGCTATTTGAGAAGTCCTTCTCGAACGCGCTGAGACCTCAGGGAGTGGACATTATTAGAACGTGGCTCTACTACTCTCTCCTAAGAGTCTACCAGTTAACTGGAAAGCCTGCGTTTAAGTGGGTTAGAGTCACAGGTATGGGTCTCGACGAGAAAGGCGAGGCTATGCACAAGTCTAAAGGAAACATAATTGACCCAGAACCCTACGTTGAGAAGTACGGTGCAGACGCTGTTCGCTTTTGGGCAGCTATTAGCGCTAAGCTCGGATACGATTATAGGTTTAGTGAGAACACTATTAAGAGCGGCCTACTCTTTGCTACTAAACTATGGAATATTGCTAGGTTTGTGTCTAGTTTTCCTGAACCCCATGACTACGCCCTAAGACCTATTGACAAGGCCACTCTAGCTTTAGTTAACAGGCTAGTAGTCGCCGTGGACAGGGGATATAGTGATCTCGACGTCTACGTGCCGGTGAACGAGTTGTACCAGTTCACGTGGAACTACTTTGCCTCTCACTACCTCGAGCTCGTTAAGAACAGGGCTTATAATTATAATGACAAGTACAGTGAACTCGAGCAGAAAGGCGCGTGGTACACGCTACACTACACGCTGAGAAGAATACTTATAATGCTATCGCCTATAATGCCCTTTATCACAGATGCTATCTATAGAGAGCTTTATAAGCACAGTGTACACTGCGAGAGGTTCCCTGAGCCCGAAGACGAGTACCTGAAGATCCCTGAGGACTTAGCCGTAGAAGTACAGCGCGTAAACCACACGGTCTGGAGATATAAGAAGTCCATAGGTGTTAAACTAAGTGAGCCGCTGAAGGGAGAAGTCTACTTAGATGCCAAATTTAAGGCGGTGGCTGATGAGCTAATAGATCTACACGGCTTTGAGCGCTTAGCATTCTATGAGAAAGAGCCGCCAAAAGACACCATAAAACTAGGAGAAGGTGTTTACATTAAATTCTCTTAGTGAAATCTCTTACTACCCTCTCAACACTCCACAAAGCCCTTTTCAACACTGTGTTAAAAGGGCGTGAATGAAATATGGGCTTAACTCTCCCTCGTTTAATAGCCTCTAATACTGAGGCAGGAGATAAGTCACTTACTTCTACATAAGTGTACGCAGACCCTATCTCCTCGGGAACGTGGGCATCACTACTCGCCAAGCCAGGCTTCCCTAGCATCTGAGCCGCTTTTAAAGCCTTTAAATTGGCTCTCTTCGTGGCAGACGCGTTCCACACTTCGATCGCATCCCAGTCTCTGATCTCTAGTATTAAATCACCTATACCAAGCCGTGTAATGTCATATGGGTGTGCAGGTACAACTAGGCAGTTTTCTGCGTGTGCTTTTTCAACTAGGTCTCTTACTCTCCTGGGAAAATCAACTTCTTTTTCACAGTATACTAGTATATCACCCTCAATACACCTGACTTCAACACCTATGAGAACTAGTGGTAGGTCTAATGCTCTATCGCGGTACCTGTAGGCGGCTACACTCCCAGCAAATGTATCGTGGTCCGTGATCGCTACGACATTTAAGCCTTTTTCACGTGCAACGTAAAGTACCTCCCATGGAGAGGCTTTACCGTCACTATATGTAGTATGCACATGGAGATCTGCTCTTATCAGCAATTAAAACACCCCGTGAAGGCCTATTATATAAGTAATTAGCGTGCAGAGTTGAGATAAAAACAGAGAGTACTTATAAATCCCTGAGTGGGGAACGTGGGTACTAATCAAAGCAACGTCAAAGTCGAGGTTGATACAGGTAAGTGCACACTGTGTAAACTCTGTGTTCTCTACTGCCCAACCTACGTGTTTAGTATAGTTAACGGCAGAGTTGTAGCGGATAGTACTAAGTGTATTGAGTGTTATGGATGTATACCTCTCTGTCCCAGTAATGCTATTCGAGTAGAGGTCTTCAATAGTAAGGTTTAAGCTCACTGTGACAAAATGGGCATTTATAGTGAACTTTCCTAGCGTCAGCTGCGCAGAAATATGCCTTTATGTTGTTACTTAGGCACTTTGAACAGTAGTAGATGTTCTTGAGCTCGTAACCGTGTAGAAAATCCAGCGTTGCACCACATAGTATGCACTTCTCAGTGGTCCACCCTTTATGCCCAGACTTGTTTACTCCTCGCAATAACCCTATAGTCATTACTGAGCACCTTTACAATAAACACGCTTAAGGGGTTTAAAAAGACATAGTAATCCTTTTGGTGTTCTCCTGGGTAGTTAGAAACGTGTGTGATTACTCAGTAGTAAAAGTCTTTAACTGTGAGTTAACATTTAAATGGCACGGCGGCGATAAAAGCTAATTTACGGGAGAAATGCCTGTCACTACGCCTGTTTATTGGTGATTATAGAGGTGTTGATTTTAGCGACATCGGATGTACATAGCCCCGAAAACCTCCAGTTGTTTCTTGAATCCCTTAACCAGGTTAACGTTAACCCCCATGTGGTGATATTCGCTGGTGATATGGTTAAAAGGAATAATGTTGTCGCACTAAGACCCGTTATTAACGCGGTGAAGCAGAAGTTTCCAGGTACAAGAATAGTTAGCGTTTTTGGCAACGAGGAGTTCTTAGGCTACGAGGAACTCTACATGTCAGTATACAGAGAGATTACTTGGCTAAACGACAGCTATCTCAGGGACACGTTCGGCGGAGAAGAAGTCTGCATTATTGGCACGAGAGGCGCTCTCGATAAGTTGACAACATGGCAACAGCGCAAAATGCCACTACTTGAGAAGAGGTACAAGGAGCTGCCAGGTAAAATTGAGGAAATAGCCCGGCAACTCAGAGCATTGAAGTGTAATAAGATAATACTTGTATCTCACTATGGGGTAACATATAAGAACCTAGTCGGAGAAGACCCCCAGACTCACCCATACTTAGCCTGTTCAAGACTTGAACAGGTGCTTGAAAAAGGCCTAGTAGACATAGTTATACACGGGCACGCGCATATGGGGGCTCTCGAGGTTATAGAGGTCCATGGTGTCACGGTATACAACGTGTCACTTCCAGCTAGGCGAAAGCTCGTTTTAATAAGTACGTGAAGATCTTACTTGAAGCCTTCAAAATAGCCAAACGCCGCTACTACAGTTACAACTTCACTTGCATCACTAAATAGTAACTTGCTTTTTCGAAGCGCAGTATCAATCTCATACATAATTCTCGCACAGTCTACTGTTTTCATGTAGCCACACTGCTCAGCACTCTTAGCTTTTTCAGCTAATTGTGGGGGTAACTGTGACTTAATAATATCCATGTACAGAGCAATTACACTGTGGAAGAGATTTCTCACGTTTTTGTATATTTCTTGAAGCCTTTTCAGGTATGTGAATATAAGCCCCTCCTGTACTTCTACTACGAGAAATCCTCTCCACCTGGATCCAAGTGCCTTGAGTACCTCGTTTAAGCTTGTTGAAGACTTTAAAATAGCTATATCCGCGTATCCGGAGCCTCTGAGGTGATCATACATGTCTAGTCTACCAATAGTTCTCAGGGTTTCAATGAAGTGTTTAACGTCGCTCCACAAGCCACTAGTAACCACTAGTTCCAGTGCCTTCTTAAACTTAGAGCTCTCCTCTAATATACTCTCAACACCACTTAAACCCAGTGCAGTACCCCCGGCTATGAGGGGGATAACGTACTGTGGATGAACAGCACTACAGGAACGAAACAGCTCTTTAAGGGGGTCTACTAGTAGCTTCTTGTATCCCATACTACTAGCAGCAATCTCGCCTCTCTTGACTTTACTCCCTACTTCTACAGCGTCTACTATGCTGTCAATAGCTGAGACCAGGTTGCAGAGGACCTCGTCGAACAAAGTACCAGGTGTGTATCTGTGAACACCTCCAGGTTTAATGTAGGCGTTAAGACCTAGCACAGCGCCCTCTACTAGGCTCTTCGCTATATTTAAACTCATCTCTAACCTCCAATATGCTTTACACTTAATTCCCTCATTAAAATCTCTAAAAGTTTCATAGTTCTATCCGTGAGTTTCTCCGCTACTCTCTTAGAGTACTCGTAGTATAGTAGGTGTTTTAGGTTAAAGATCTTCTCATGGAAGTGTCTAATTGAGTATTCAAGATCTCTCTGCTCTCTCTCACCATATAGAAATACCCTTAAAAACCCTACTACTCCAAGTGCGTCCAGCTTATCCGCGTCACTTAGTACTCTGCCAAGGTCACTTTTAGGACTAATGCCTCTAGCTACAGCGTAGCTAAAACTGTGAGCACTAATAGCATCTATTACTTCCTGCTTTAAACTACTGGGGCAATTCAGCTCTTCAAGCATGTACTCAGCTATGACTTTAGAATAATAAGCGTGTGGCTCACCTACTAGGCGTCCTAAGTCGTGGAGAAACACTGTTATTATTAGAACATCCTTGTTTACCTTTAAGTTCTCGTGATTAGTGATTCTCTTTGCCCAGCGGAGAACCCTATTTACGTGTTGTAATCCGTGATCAAACGACTTATCGTAGAGTACTCGAGTAATTCTCACTACTAAGTCTACTCTGTCAAGACACACCGTCTACACACCAGCACTTCACTAATTCCCGCAGTGTTATTACCGGTAGATCTACGCTTAGAGCTTGCCGTGCGTAGAGACCAGCTTTTTCTAGACTGCACTCTGATCTGGTGATAATGCCTGTAATTAGCCATGTCAGCGTGTCTAGGTGGACACAGGGGACTTCTAGTTCTCTGCACAGTTCTTCCCAAGCTCTTTGCACTAGCTTAGAGTAGTGAGTTTGAATCTTCCTCGCATAAGTAGAAATATTCTCAGCTGTTACCTGCTCGCCTCTAACTGTAATAATACAGCTCGCTAGTGCTAGTAGAGAGTTTCTGTAGTCGACTGGTATACTTAATCCACTGTAATTAGGCCTGAGTCCACATAGATTGCAGATGTAGCCGTAGATTTTACCAGCAAAGAGCAGAGTTTTAGACTGTGGGCTTGCTTTTAGTGTATTTGCCAATTTCTCTACTAATTTCACAATACTTTGACAGTACTTGGCTGGATCCTCTTGAAGCTCCTCTAAGAGACCTGAGCCTAGAATACTCCTAATTCTACGTAGTTTTTGCTCGAGTAGTCTAGGTGAGCGCGTTGATAAGAAGTCTCTAAACGCTTCGTAGTAGCTCAAATTCCTGTTTTCGCTAAAGTACTCAGCAAACTCTAGCCAGTACTGCTCACCAGGCATACTAAGCTGATATGAGACCAAGGCGTTTACAAGTGCGAGGACAAATCCCTCACTACAACCTCTAGTCTTCAAAAGGCTCTCTACAGCACTGTACTGTGGATCTCTCCTGTATAGGTTAACTATTACGTCTCTGTACGGCCTTAGATACTTAGCAAGCTCTCTTATTCTATTACTACTAACCTCTACTAGTAGCATTTAACGCGACACCTCTACTGTGAGTATAAAAGCCTATTATAACAATTTCAGGCTTGGTTGTTTAATTTGGCTGTAGCAGTGTTTACTTGTAAGCGAGATTATGTTACAGGGTACGAGGACGCAGAGGAGCTCGTAGTTTACGACATGGATAGTAAAGCCGTTATGTTCAAGGTGAAGAAGCCTCGTGATATAGGAGTCCTCGAGGATATACTGGATGATGAGGGTCTTGATCTCTGGGTTTTCGTAACAGCGTCTATACCCGAAGACGTGAAAAGCGCGATTGAAGATATGGGTGTAAAGGTACAATTAGTGGAGAAAATGTCTTTAAGAGAGATTTTAGAAGAACTATTCACCGTGTAATCTCATTACACATTCCTGAGTCTCGCTGGTGTACGACTAGTATGGTAAAGAAACACATACTCATAGACGTGGCTAATTGGAGTAGTGAGGTATATGAGAGAATCGTAAGCGCGCTGAGTAATTGTACTCTAATAGGAATGCTGAAAGCAGAGGATCACGAATTCGCATCTATGTACAAGTGCGATCAGGGAGTAATAGTCATTTACAGCTCGCGTATTGAAGGCCTAGTTGATGTACTCTGCGATGACGAGGAGGTCGCGTATAGGGTTCTTAGCGTTTTACCGAGGGAGAAAATAGTAGTAAGGTTTATTGAGAGGGGATTTAATTAAGGTTTCAAGTAGGTGTTTCATTTGAAGAACTCTACGAGAGGCTACACCATAGTATTTGAAGCTAGTAGCTGCAAGGGGTATGTTGAGGGAGAGGCTGCCAGAGAGTTGTATGAGAGGTGGTTTGGTAAGCGTGAAGGCAGTGGACTTACTTTAGACCTCGTTGAGGTATCGTATCTGCTACTCTCTGGTCACGCTAAGGTTGTTGCTGGTAACAGTACTCTTAGTAGTCTAGACGACCTCGTAAGATCCCACAGTGAGTGCTTTAAGGGCCTTTTCTGGCCTATGCTCTCTGTCTTCAAGGATCTGCGTGATAGGGGTAGGAGAGTGAGAATTCTAGAGCCTATGAAGTTCCTCGTTAAAGATAAGAGTGGTCACCTGAGACTAGTGTTTATTTTAGAGGAGAAGAGCCCTGTTAACATTGATATTCTCGAGAAACTAGTTGAGGAGGCGCGTAGAAACAACATGCTCGCAACACTGGCTATTGTGAGCTTACAGGGTGAGCTGACATACTACGAGGTGACACAGGCCGATTTGAGGGTGACTTAAGTGTGTAGTGAGTACCTGCCTCCACGTGGAATGCGCGATATTACGGGTGTTGAGGCTGAGCTATACGAGTACTTGTTCTCAGAGTTCAGGAGAGTAGCGAGAAGCAGGGGCTTTCAGCCAGTTATAACGCCCACTGTTGAGTACTTTAAGCTATTTGAGGTCAAGAGCGGGGAGGAAGTAAAGAAGTCTATGTACGTCTTCGAGGATAAGGCTGGTCGATTACTCGCTCTGAGACCAGAAGTAACCGCGAGCATTGTGAGAGTATATCTTAGGTTACTTAGAGCTCAGCCGAAACCAGTAAAACTGTACTACTTGGCTCAGTGCTTTAGGTACGAAGAGCCCCAGTACGCGAGGTATAGAGAGTTCTGGCAGGGTGGTTTAGAGGTTATAGGAGACCCGGACGTGAACGCTGATCTCGGCGCGGCGGTGACAGCTAGCGAGTTCCTCGAGTCCATTGGCGTTAAGCACTTCTACCTAGTTGGCAACGTAGCATTGTACAGGAACGTTATGAGGAGTTTCAATATTGACGAGGAGGCACAAGACCACATTTTACACTTAATTGACAAGGAGAAAGTAGACGAAGCTGTTGAAGAAGTGAAGTCTAGAGGGGGTGATATCGCCGCAGAAGTCACCTCTAAGCTGCTCTCAGCTGAGAGTGTTGATAGCGTTGAGAGCTACTTACAGGACTTAAAGAGCTATCTGGGCGACTTGTACGAGAAGACTCTTCAAGAACACATGAGAGTAATTGAGTTTACTAGTGCTCTCAGAGAGCTAGGTTACAGGGTAGTTTATAGTCCGAGGCTAGTTAGGGGGTTAGCGTACTATACTGGACTAATATTCGAGTACAAGACTGCTGGCGGAGAACTCGAGGTTAGTATTGGGGGTGGTGGTAGATATGATGGATTAACAACTGTGTATAGTGGCCCCTTCGAGTACGCTACTGGACTTGCACTTGGAATTGATAGAATAGCACTTGTGCTATCCAGTAACTTTCAGCTAAGAGAAGCCAGGAGTGTTAGTGTACTAGTACTTCGAGACGTTCCTATATCAGTGGGCTACAAGGTTCTGAGGCTAATACCCTCGAATTTCAAGGGCTTTGTGTACAGAGTTAACTCGCTCTCTAAGGGATTAAAGTACGCTAATAGAGTGGGGTGCGACTTCGCAGTAATTATTGGTAGTGTTGAGTATAAACAGGGTAAAGTAGTAGTTAAGAACATGAAGACTGGTGAGCAGGTCTTAGTTGACATTAATGCTCTTCCAAGTCTCTTAAACTCGAGTAGTGGAAGTAGTTAAAAGCCACACTTTTATTGTGAGGTTTTAGAGCGAGTAATAAGGGATTTAAGAGTAAACTAAGTGTAGAGGTGTTGTCTCTTGACTAGAATAAAGCTCGAGAAAATTGGAGATTACGAGTGGAGAATACCGGCTGGAGCAAAGCCGTGCATGAAGACAGATGCGATAATATTCGCTGACGAGTACCTACTAGAGAAGATGGAGAGTGATCTCACACTAGAGCAAGCCGCTAATGTTGCCTGCTTACCTGGAATAGAGCTGTACTCTTACGTAATGCCAGACGGTCACCAGGGCTACGGCTTCCCAATTGGAGGTGTAGCCGGCTTTAACCTCGAGGAAGGGGTAATAAGCCCGGGTGGAGTTGGCTACGATATTAACTGTGGCGTTAGAGTCCTCAGGACAAATTTATCCCTCGAGGACATTAAGGGTAAGCTAAGAGAGCTCGTGGACGCGATTTTCAAAAACGTGCCTAGTGGTGTTGGCTCAACAGGCTACTTGAAGCTCACAATAAGAGACCTAGACGAGGTCTTAGAGCACGGTGTGAAGTGGGCTATTGAGCACGGCTACGGCTGGGAGAGAGACGCTGAGCACACCGAGGAGAGGGGCGCGATGAAGGGTGCTCGAGCAGACAAGGTGAGTAAAGTAGCTAAGCAGAGGGGGCATGAGCAGCTTGGTACTCTAGGTGCAGGTAACCACTTTCTAGAGATCCAGGTTGTCGACGAAATATATGATCCAGGGGTGGCTAAAGTCCTCGGGATTACTCACGTCGGGCAAGTCGCAGTGATGATTCACACTGGTAGTAGAGGACTAGGTCACCAAGTAGCCAGTGACTACTTAATGGTGATGGAGAGGGCTATGAGAAAGTACGGTATAAGCGTACCAGACAGAGAACTGGCAGCACTACCCTTTAAGAGCCCCGAGGCCCAGGACTACTTTGCCGCCATGGCCGCGGCGGCTAACTTCGCGTGGACTAATCGTCAAATTATAACTCACTGGGTTAGAGAGAGCTTTAAGCAAGTATTTAGGAGAGACCCTGAGGATCTGGGGCTTGAGGCTATATATGACGTAGCGCACAATATTGCTAAAGTAGAAGAGCACGTAATTAACGGTAAGAAATACAGAGTTGTAGTACACAGAAAAGGCGCTACGAGGGCCTTTCCACCTGGACACCCAGATATACCGGCAGACTACAGCTCTATTGGGCAGCCTGTGCTAATACCCGGGAGCATGGGTACAGCGAGCTACATACTAGTAGGCATCCCTGAGGGGGCTAGAACCTGGTATAGTGCACCCCACGGTGCCGGGAGGTGGCTCAGTAGAGGAGAGGCTATTCGATCCTACTCACCAGACCGCGTAATAGCAGAGTTAGAGAGAAAGGGTATAGCTGTACGAGCCGCTACGAAGAGAGTCGTTAGCGAAGAGGCTCCTGAAGCCTATAAAGACGTCGATAAAGTCGTATTTGTCGCTGAGAAGACTAAGATATCTAAGCCCGTAGTGAGGCTTGTACCCATAGGAGTGGTTAAAGGCTAAACTACTTTGTCTTAGGTCCTCCCTTAAGGATCTTTTTCGGCCTTAAAGTCCCCTTAGACCGGCATCTCCTACACTTCACTGCCTCGGGAGGGTTGAGCGCGCCGCACTTTCTACACACTTTTTTCCTTAAGACTCTCTCCTCAACTATTTTCATTAACTCTGGGTCTGTTAATGGCACCTCGATACACCCCTGCTCCTCTAGGCCTGTATGCTGTGCGCCGTGACTCTCTAAATCATTACTTGGGCTTTTAAACACCACGTTGACTAGAGTTTAAGCCCGGCTTCTTCTAGTCTTCCAGCTATGACTCTCTGCTCCCCTGGAGGGTATAAGCTTATTGTCTGCTCAATTAGCTTCTTGTTTAATACCCCCTTGGCTTTAAGCTCGGAGATGTACTTTTTAAGCTTATTTACGTCAACTCCCTGTCTAGCCTTGAGCACGAGGTAGTGCTCTGGTTTAATTAGGGGGATTTTCTCGCCGTGAACTCTTATTTCTCCCGCGCTCTCAATGATCTCGACTGGTATCTCGACGTCCATGTAGTTCTCGTACAACTCGACGACGAGGTGTCCCTCTCTAAGCTCTACTACTAGTGCTGGTGTACCGATCTCCGTTGAGGAAACGCTCCAGTTCAATTCACGTGCTAGGTTCTCGTAGAATTCCCGCTCTACTAGTGGGCTGGGTTCTAGTACAAATAAGTCTACGTCTCCCTCTAGCTTCTTGTACTCGAGGAAAACCTGGACTACTGTATCTCCTATTACAACTGCTTTTACACCTCTCTTTGCTAGCTCTCCATACACGTATGCTAAGTCCTCTATTGTGTAAGCCATGTAGACACCTAGATTTTAGAGAAGCACGTTTTATTTTAATAGTGCTTGGTGAAAGTGTTGTTTAGTACTGATCGCGCTAAGAGACTTCAAGAAGAGCTCTCAACTAGGGTTCTGAGAGAACTGCCCAGTACCCCGCCACTAGACTACAGTAACTTAACTTACGTAGCCGCGTTTGACTCAGCATACGCTAACTCTAAGCAATACGCTGTCGTAGTACTATACGACTACGTTAGGAGAGCTGTTATTGAGAGAAAACACGCGATCGTCGAGGTGAAAGTACCCTATATTCCGGGGCTACTAGCATTTAGAGAAGTGCCGGGCTATATGAGGGCTTATAAGCACTTAACTACTAAGCCGCAGATAATACTAGTTGACGGGCACGGGCTCACACACCCGAGATCTTTTGGAATAGCAACACACCTAGGCCTAGTACTAGGAGTTCCAAGTATAGGTGTCGCTAAGAAACACCTCTACGGAGAGGTCTTTGTGGATCCAAGCGGGAGGAGGCTTATTAAAGCACACGGGTTAGTCGTTGGAGAAGTACTCGTACATGAGGGTAGAGAACTATATGTCAGTATAGGGTACAGGGTACGCCTCGAGGATGCAGTTAACACTGTTAAAAGCCTCTTAGTTGAAGGCATTGACCTACCAGTCCCACTACACGAAGCAGACAAGTACTCAAAAATAATAAAGAGACAGCACTAAATAGAAGCACGGCACCCTCAGGGCCCGTCGCCTAGCTAGGATAGGGCGCCGGCCTGCGGAGCCGGAGGTCCCGGGTTCAAGTCCCGGCGGGCCCGCGATCCTCTACATAATTTGTTAAAACTCCAGCTGACTTCGAGGAGTTCCTATATGAGAGGAGGGAGAGGAGAGAGGTGAGAAACCGAAGGCAATAGCAGTAGCTTATTCATGAAGCACCTCGAGAATAAAACTCTGAGTGATGAATTAATTAGCTATGTTGTAAACTACGAGTACAAATGGCTTCCCAGCGTCTTCGAACACTACATCCAGTACTTATAGCTCAAACTCAATGCAAGGTGTTAGACATAAAAACTATTTCTGTCTAACACCTCGCGTGGAAAAATAAGCTGAGATCCACGTATACACAGAGCGTGTCTGTAAAGTAAATCTACATAGGTTTAGACCATTCTAAGTTTAAAATGCTAAATATAAATTACACGATGTAAGAGTGAGAATATCATTCTTTACTTATTTATATCAAAAAACATTAGAAACGTTTCCCCTTTAATTACACTGTGGGGGACTGGTGCTGTTTATGTCAACTAAGCTTCCGTTTAGAATTCCTCCTCGGCTTATTATCTACGTCTTCAGTCTCACATATATGAATATAATTTCAAGTTATATTTCTGGCGAAATGGGATTTTTAATTTCCAGCATCATATTTTTTGGAGGTGGATGTTTCGATCTATTTATCGCTGAGCCTAAATTATCGAGGCGCGCGTCTATTGCCCTGGTAACTATAGGTTTATGTCTGTATGCTCCAGCGCCATACCTCGTGCTACAAGGGTATCTTCGGCTTAACCCCCAGTTCCCAAGGGAACTAGCCCTCGTGGTAATCGCGGGACTAGTACTCTTCTTCATCTCACTTATCTACGGCTTCATTCGCTATAAAAAGAGTCTAGTAACAGAAACCCAAAGAACTTAATGAAGTACAACTTAAACTAGCAATTCATGATTGCTACCTCGGCGCTGTGACATCTCTACGTGAGAGAGCCGTAGTTGCGTTAAGGGTTTATTTAGAAAAATCCATTAACACAACACTACACTACTACTTCATTAATAAAGATACAAACCTCTTACTCCCCAAATACCCTCTGTAGAATTGCCCTAACTCAGTATTTAAGCAACGGTAAATGAGTACCTTTACCTTCTATAGTGTTATGAGTACTAGTAGCCCGGTGGATAGTGCCGCGAAGACTAGACTTAGTCTTGAAGCCACGTAGCAGCCGTCTCTTACTAGCCCGATTGGCGCTGAGAGTAGTATTATTCCCAGGTAGCCGTATAGGCCTATGAGCCAGGTGTTTCCGTGTACTATTATGGGTATTTGCGAGAGCATTATGTATGATGCTGAGACTAGGAGAGCTAGTATTAACACGTGTAGTGCGTAGAGTCGCGTCTTCTCTCTAACTAGTATACGCGTGCTCATTAACTCCTCAATAAAGACATTTACAGCCGACAAGTACGCTATGCCGGCATACCCGTATTTCACCGGGTTAAGTAGAAGCGTTAGTATTTTGACCGGTAACTGGGGGAGTTTAAGCCTACTGAGAACTTCGTGTCCCTCTAAACCACGTGAAAGTCCAACACTAATAGCTCTTAAAACCTCAAACCGGGATTTTCCCAGAGAGTCTAGTAGAGCGAGATCCAGGGACCTGCCGAGTAGTACTTCGCTGTGCGTTTCTCTAAAAACCTTAATTGCCTCCACTTCTAGGCTAAATAGGGCCTTCACAAGCCTCCTTGTCGCTGAGTGCAGTAATACTAGAACTATTAGGCTGAAAAAGCCCAGTTGAAGCGTAGTGACGAAGACTGGGAGTGCTAACATGTAGAGTAAGTCGACAAGTAAGAGAGCGCGGTGTACTGGGTAGTAGAGTGACCGCGCAATCTTAAAGGCGAGTATGTAGCTGAGTAGACCGCTGAGCTGAATAGCTAGTAGACTAATCCACGCTGGAAAACCCCATATTGGCATTACAACTAGTAGTGACAATGTGAGTATTAGGGCTATATTTGACTCGTAGAGTGTCTCTAAGACTCTCAGTGAGCTCTCGATTCTAGCCTTCATAGCCGAGAGCTCTGAGCGGAGAGAGCTATTAACATAAGTCCTCGTATCTCCACTCGTAACTAAGACGTCACTATAACCCCTCAGAAAACCCGCTAGTCTAGTAGCTCTGAGCTCTCGGCTGAGCTCTTGTAGAGCCGCGCGTGGATCCCCCAGAGACTTCTCCAGTATAGTGTAGAGTCTCGCCACCTGCTCGTAGCAGTCAGCTACTCTAACCTCCCCCCTATGGATGGCGTTGAAGACGTCGTATACTCTGAGGCTCACCGACTCAAAAGCCGATAGCACGGTGAGGAAGTCCGCGAAGTGCTCTTCAAGGCACTTGTTAAGACTACTGCGAGTAAGCCTCCTCAACACTATAAACACCCTTCTCGCGCTCACCACTAAGCCCCCGTACAGAGCAGTACTCTAGCATCTTCCCAGAGAGCTCTCTGTGCGAGAAAACCCCTTTCGAAACAAGCTTCTCGAGGAAGAGAGCTCTCTCAACTAGCTCTTCTCTTAATTTCTCGCCGTGATAGTGTAGTTTCAGCCTTTCACACCGCGAGGCTATGTCCTCGACGCTGATGTTTCCCTGGCTACTAGAGTCAAATATGTCAACTAGAGACCCAGTACTCGAAACCTCAGAGACTCTGACAACATGTCTCTTAGCGCCCTGAACACTCATTAACACTATTGCCCAGATGTTGTTCAGGAGGTTCTTGGGTATTGATATAGGTGGCGCTGTAAGCCTCTGTATAACAGACTCCGAGCTGTCAGCGTGAATAGTGTTTAAAACCCCGTGGCCCAGCCTTGAGGCCTGTACTAGTAGGCGGGCCTCTACACCTCTAACCTCACCGATAACAATGTAGTCGGGTCTACGCCTCAAAGCGAACTTTAATAGGACGTAGCTGTCTATTGGGGATACTTGAGAAAACACCTCGACGCGCTCAAAGAGGACATCCCACAAGTCACTAGTCGCTACGAGCTCGGGTGTGTCCTCGATTATAATGACCTTTCTACTCGGCGGTATAAGCGTGAGCATTGCTTGGAGTAGTGTCGTTTTACCGGCGCCCACAGGCCCCGCGATAATAACCCAGCCACGCCTCTCCATAACGAGCCAGAGGTAGGATGCGAGCTCAGAGGTTAATGTGCCCTCATTTATTAGCTTAGTAATAGTCCAGAGCTCGCTCGGCTTTTTCCTAATAACTACACTAGTACCCTGAGATGAAACCCCGTCACCGTAGACTATACTAGCCCTTATTGATCCCTTAATAGAGCCCTCTGCGAGAGGGTTTGTAATAGAGATGTGCTTACCCGCCTTCCTAGAGATAGTCATCGCGATCCTGTCTACGAGCCCTGGCTCTAAGATCACGTTGCTTTTAACCCACCCGTGCCACGATAAGTCACTGTGTACAACGTGTACTCTTCCACTACTCCTACTCAGAGAGATGTCCTCTATTTTTCCGTCAAGGACAAATGGGAGTAGGGGGCCTAGTCCACTGTAGATCTTGAAGTAATTGTAATCACTCGGGCTGAGAGAGCCCTGCGTACTCGAGTAGTCTAAGTTGTCCTCTACGCTGCCACCTGCACTCCTCACAAGCCTCTCTACTACTGCACTAATATCTCTCCATGTCAATTCAGGCTCTGCTACTACGTAGTACAGCTCTCCACTATTCAAGCCAATAACCACATCTACTACGCCTAGTAGCGTATACTGCTCTAATATCTCAGTTAACTCTACTTTCTCGTACTTACAGCCCCTAGTGTAGAGGTCGTAGAGGAGCTCGGTTATTTCCCTAGTAAAGTCGCTACTCTTAGTACTCAGGGGCTTAAGTAACTTAGTTAGAGCGCGGAGGGGAGATGGAGTTGTAAAAAAAGACCTTATGTTTAAACTGGGTTCTCTACGCAAACTACACACCGCTTTAGCCTATTACTCTAACAACCGCGGGCTCTGTTCTACGCGCATTGTCGAAGTGCACAATTACGTAAACTGGTCTCTGAGCGGTGTTTATACTTATAGTTCTAGTCTCACCCGGCGATAATGTAATTCCAACAGTGAATTGCAGAGAGCTCTTATTCTCCAATATAACCTCAACTGTGGTGATATTGGCGTTGCTCATACCAATGTTCCTGACTGCGATGTCTAGTCTCCCCAGCACTGATAGGTAGTAGGCGTTGTCAATTACTACCTCGCTCGACTGCACTGATACCGCGAGGTATCTGGATACGTACGCGTAGAGGAGTAGCCCTCCAGCTATTGTTAATGCTAGTAGTATTGACGTCGCAACTATTCCCGAAACTCCCTTCACACTCAACACCCCAGTGTATACTAGGAGCTTTTAACAGGGAGACATTGACGGGATTTTTAAGGGGCTTAAGATAGAGCAAGCCGAAAGTATTCCTAAAACTCAGGAAGCTGGCACGAAGAAAGTGCAGTCCCAGATCTCCACGCTCCGGCAGAACTTTTCTTATTTAAGAAGGTGAGTTAGAGATAAGGACGTTCTAAGCGAGGAAAGCCTTAATCCAGCTACTTATAATCCAATAATAAAGTAGGAAATCAATGGCGCTCTTAAAGGTGTTGTGCTTATGTCTACTATTGGAGAGAAGTACACGAGTATTAGCCCAGCAGAGTTCTTCTACAAGTACCGCGAAGTAGCCGGGTTCGCGAACCCGGTAAAGGCGTTTTACCAGACTATTAAAGAGCTCATTGACAACGCTCTCGACGCGACTGACATGCACGGGGTTTTACCAGACGTGAAGATCTCTATTGAGAGAGCCGATGAAGTACAGGAGTTCTACAAGATCACAGTTGAAGACAACGGTATAGGTCTACCGCCCGACGTTGTGCCCTATGCTTTCGGAAGAGTACTCTTTAGTAGTAAGTACTCTATGAAGCAGTCTCGTGGAATGTATGGTCTAGGCGTAAAAATGGTTGTCCTCTACGCGCAGATGACTACTGGGAGGCCAATAGAAGTTACTACTAGTAGAGAGAACTACAGAATGATATACTACTTCAAGCTCAGAATAGACATTAACAAAAACGAGCCAGTTATAATTGAGAGAGGAGCTTGGAGAAAGACGCGAGACTGGCATGGAACAATTGTCTCAGTTACTATTGAGGGAGATTGGAACAGAGCCAAGCAGAGAATTTTAGAGTACCTTCACAGAACATCAATTATTACACCATACGCGAATATAACTCTCATTACACCAGAGAACGAAATAGTACATTACCCTAGAGTAACCACAGTACTGCCCAGGCCTCCTCGCGAGACTAAGCCCCACCCACACGGAATAGACCTCGAAATGCTAAAAATGCTGTTAAACAACAATGGAGATAAAACCCTCGAAGAGATCCTAGTGAGCAGTTTTCAGAGTATTGGTTCATCAACAGCTAAAGTACTCTTAAGCACTGCTGGCATCGACCCCTCTAAGAAGCCGCGAGAACTCGCAGAGGAGGAGATACAGAAATTATTCAATACTATTAAAAACTACGATAAGTACAGGCCACCACTCTCAAGTGCGCTCTCACCTCTTGGAAGAGAAGTGATAGAGGCCGGGTTAAAGAGAATTTTCGAGCCCGAATTCCTCTATGCTGTTAGTAGAAGTCCACGCTCATATGAGGGTCATCCATTCATAGTTGAGGCGGCGTTAAGCTACGGCGGCAAGACGCCCATGAGCCCACAGGATCAACCGGTGGTGCTGAGATATGCTAATAGAGTCCCCCTTATATACGATGAGAGCACAGATGTTATAACTCAAGTTGTAAAAGAAGACATAAACTGGGATCACTACATGACCTCTTTTCCAGCACAGCTCGCTATACTAGTACACATATGTAGCACTAAAATACCATTTAGAGGCGTTGGAAAAGAGAGCATAGCCGACATTCCAGAGATTAGGAGGGAGATAAGACTAGCTATTATGGAGGCCGCTAGGGAGCTTAAACACTACCTCGCTAGGAAAGCCAGAGAAAAAGAGGCTCTACGTAGAGTAGAGACAATAGCAAAGTATATCCCCGAGGTCGCTAGGTCTCTATTAATAATACTAGAAGACGAGAGTAATGAGTACGCGAAGAAAACTCTAACTCATAAATTAGTGACACTAGTGTCGAAGAGGTCCGGTGTGCCGGTTAACGTCGTTGACTCTATTGTTAAATCAGTAGAGATAGGTGCATGAGCTTGGCTAGTTCCGAAGTAGACATTAAGACCCGTTCAAGAGCTTTAGAGCTAATAAGATCTCACTTTAAGAAGCTCGTGGAGGAATCAGAAAAGGGGCATAAACTACAACTAGTATTCCCGAAGAGAACACTCTCAAACACTATTTATGATCAAAAGGCTAAAATGCTACTGCTAGGTCCCGATGTACAGTACCGGTCTTTCACTGATATTAACGAAGCTAAGAAATTCATGCAGACACTACTAATGGCCTCGATAATATACAATACGCTCAGAAACAACGAGTACCCCACTATCCGTGACCTATTCTACCGTGGAAAACACAGTATTAGCTACACTAGTGTAGATGGAAAAACTATTTCCGAGAACAGCTGGGATGAGCAGAGAGAATCCGACAGCGTAATTAGAGACTTAGAAGTACTGCTTAATATTCTGCGCGAAGACCTCTTAATACTGAGTAAAGAGAAGGGAAAAGTAGTTGGGAACTTAGTTATTAGGAGTGGAAACGACGTAATAGACCTCAGTAAAATGGGTCACGGAGCCTACGCGATTGAGCCTACACCTGACCTCATAGAGTTTATAGATGTAGACGCCGAGTACGTACTAGTAGTAGAGAAAGACGCTGTATTTCAGCAACTTCACAGGTATGGCTTCTGGAGGAAAAACAAGGTTGTTCTAGTTACAAGCGCTGGCCAGCCGGATAGAGCCACGAGGAGATTTGTTAGGAGACTAAGCGAGGAGTATAAGTTGCCAGTGTACGTGCTCTGTGACAGTGACCCGTACGGATTCTACATATACAGCGTGTTTAAAGTTGGAAGTATAACGCTCTCGTATGAGAGTGAGAGGCTGTCAACTCCAACGGCTAAGTTCATAGGTGTAACGCTCACAGATATTTTCGGCACAGAGATCTTCAAGGACGTGCTTAAAAAACACGGAGTAAAAGAGGCTCTCGAAGAGGTCACTAAGGGGATTTCAAAGCTGGGGAGTAAACAGCCGTATCTAACTCCCGAGGAGAGAAAGAACTTTGTGATCAAAGCTAAGCTGAGAGACGTGGAGAGGGCTGTTGAGCTCGTGGGGTACAGAGTAGCAGAGGCGTGTTTAGAGTCTCCCGAGTACAAGAGTAAAATTAAGAGAAAAGAGGGAGCGAGCGGTTATCCGTGGTTTCTCACACCTGAGTGGGTTAGAGAGCTCTGTATATTCTTTTACACTACGAGTAAGCTTGAAATAGAGGCTATTACTGGAAAGGGCTTAAAGTTCCTCGCAGACGAGTATATTCCGAGGAAAATTAAGAGCGGTGACTGGATAGAGTAGTCAGCTGAGACAGGTCTCCACACACCTAGCGGTTATGGGGACTCATCATCGTTAGTAGTTTTGTAGACACGTATTTAATGTTTCACTCCTCGACGTAGTCAATAATTCTGTGAAAAGTATTCTTATTGCAATTTGGACAGTAGTGGTAAATTCTCGAGAACTCCTTCTTTAGCGGGAAGCTAACATACAGCTTCCATTCTAATCTACACTCAGAGCACTGTAGTATCCAGTAGCCCAAATCTCACACCCTCACACTCACAGAATACAATATTCGCTTATTATACCTGCACTACCCCTACCAATAAACTTAACTCTAGTCCTTGAGGACGTTTCTCCCAGATCACTCGTAGTCGATCTCTATTTCTACGAGGTAAACAGAGGTTGCTTAGATAGGCTCATAGGGAAGTAGGGTTCAACTCTCGGATACCCCTCACACTCCTTCCTCAATATCTCAATGAACTCGTCTAGTTTCAGTGTAATTTGCTTATTAGTTGCACGTATTCTCACATTAAGCGTCTGTGTCTCAAGCTCTCTATCACCAAGTACCACAATGTATGGTACCCAGAGAACCCCTGACTCCCTAATTTTCTTCCCGAGTGTTATATCCCTGTCATCCACGTCTACTCTAAACCCCTCGTCTAGAATACGCTTTGCCACACTGTACGCGTATTCAACGTGCTCTCGAGACACTGGGATCACTCTGACCTGGACGGGTGCAAGCCACAGTGGCAAAGAGGGTACTTGCCCGGCTTTCTCCATGTTGGCTGCCGTGTCTAGAATCATGTAAATGTATCTCTCAATACTACCTATAATAGCGGTGTGTATTATAACAGGGTACTCCTTATCGCCTTTCTCGTTCACGTACGTAATACCAAATCTCTCACTATTACCAATATCTATTTGAAACGTCGCTATTTCTCTCGGCCTATTCAAGTTGTCTATTATGTGGTACTCTACGTTGAGAACCCAGTAGTAGATCCCGGGCGGAATTACGGCTACTAGTGCGGGGTACTCATCGCTCTTAATAAACTCTACTAGGACGTCTCGGTAGTTATCGAAGAAATCGCGCGTAACATTGTACAGGGCAATATACCTCCTACCGGCTTTGCGGGCTTCGCTGTGTATTTGCCTCTGGACGATTTTAGATACTTTAATCGCCTCTTCGAGGTCTCTAGTTAATATGTGTAAGTCTGGCATATAGAACTTCCTTAGCCTAAAACACAAGTTTAACTCTCCCCGCTGCTCAAGCCTATAGCTATCTGCGACTTCAAACACCCCGAATGGGAGGTCCTTGTAGCTTATAATCCAGTCTTTTAACATAGCAAACTGCTGGTGGCAAGCAGCATATCTCAACACGTACTTCTCATTGTCTACTTCAACCTCGTAGAGCCGGTCTCCAAAGAGTACTGCGTGCTCGTAAACCGGCTTCTCCTTTAAGTTAAACATATTAGTGCCCATAACTCTAAACACGGGTACTCCTAGTGACCGCGCCACCTGCCAGGAATACCTAGACACAGCCTCAACTATTACAGCCGCATACGGCGAGTAGCGCATGTGCCCGTGATCGCTCATAGGCTCCCATTCGAGGCCGAACTTCTTACAGTAGTAGTTAACTCTGTTCTCTCCACCCTCTAGCTCTCTCCCGTAAACCTCCTTATCTACTAGTACTTTAAGTTCACTGTAGTTAGTGTAGTCAAACTTGTCTGGAGTATAGACCTCGCCCATGGGGGTTACAATGTAAAACTCCTTCACTATAGTGGGTTTTTTAGCGGGCTGAACCTTCTTGACAATTGTTCTCGACAACTCGCTTAGAGGGTGACCGTAGCATTCGAGTTTAAAGGACTTGTACCAGCCGAAAGGCGCCTTGTAAACCGGTATTTCCGATTTCTGTGCGAGTGTGCTGTAGAGAGAATTCAACACCTCTATAGCCCTATGTGGTGGAGCTAGCTGCGAGGATAAGTGAGCGTATGGATATAGGACTATACTAGAGGGTTTAACCTGCCTCGAGACACTAATTATCTCAGACGACGCCTCCTCTACAGTGTCAGCAGAGTCCTCAGCCTCCACAGTAACGAATACTACAAGCGTGTTCTCAAATACACCCTCACTATTAGCTTGGTTTACTGGCTCGGGCTCTTCGACTGCTCTCTCTAAAACCCTGTAGCTGAAACTACGCGCGTGTATTGTAAGTATTCTCACTTAGACACCCCACTAATCTCAATTGTGTTATACCCTCTCGTATATTAAACGTTTAAAAAGTATTGATAAAAATAGGTGGGTGAGTAAATTGTCTGAGAAGAGCTCTGAGAGCACATTTATATCTGTTAGAGATATTCCAGGGGTTAACCCAGCAATAGCAGAGAAACTAGAGGCCGCTGGCTATGTATCAGTGTGGAGTATTGTCGTCGTGAGGCCCGAGGAGCTCGCCGAGAAGACTGGTATTCCCGTCCCAGTGGCATCAAAGATCATTGAGAATGCTAGGAAAATGCTCGGTATTAGGTTTAAGACAGCAAAGGAAGTAAAGTCTGAGAGGCTAAATGTAAAGAAGATCACGACTGGTAGTAAGGGGCTTGACGAGCTACTGGGCGGCGGAATTGAGACAAAGACTATAACCGAGTTCTACGGGGAGTATGGTAGTGGTAAGACCCAGATCTGCCACCAGCTAAGTGTAAACGTCCAGCTTCCTTACGAGAAGGGTGGCTTACTCGGGAGAGCCGTGTACATTGACACCGAGGGTACTTTTAGGTGGGAGCGAATTGAGGCTATGGCTAGAGCACTGGGACTGGACCCAGACACTGTAATGGACAATATCTACTACATTAGAGCGTATAATAGCGACCACCAGATCTCAACCGTCGACGACCTCTTCTCCTTCGTCCCAAAGAATAACGTTAAGCTCGTAGTAATAGACAGCGTTATGAGTCACTTCAGAGCCGAGTACCCCGGAAGAGAGCACTTAGCTGAAAGGCAGCAGAAACTAAACGCTCACTTACACCAATTAATGAGGCTGGCAGAGGCGTACAATATAGCTGTCGTAGTCACAAACCAGGTAATGGCTAGACCTGACATATTCTACGGAGATCCCACAATGGCCGCTGGAGGACACGTCTTAGCACACGTACCTGGTGTTAGAGTCTACCTTAAAAAAGCAAAGGGCAATAAGAGAATTGCCAGAGTAGTCGACGCTCCTCACTTACCAGAAGGAGAAACCGTATTTGCTATAACAGAGGAGGGCATTAGAGACGTAGAAGAGTAGTTGTCGTACTCCACTGTAACCACACCACGCACTAGTACTGGTTGATTGAAGTGAAAGTACTCTGGAACCCGTGGAGATACGAGTACGTAAAGAGCACTACTAAACCCCAGAGCGGAAAAGAGTGCTTGTTTTGTAGACTACAGGGTCTGAGTGACGAGGAGGCGCTAATTGTACACAGAGGTAGACACTTCTACGTAGTCTTAAACGCGTATCCTTATAATACTGGTCACCTAATGATCGCGCCGTACAATCACGTCGCCGAGCCTACAGAACTCAGAGAAGAGGAGCTGCTTGAATTAACACTCCTAATAAATAAGTCCCTCATTGCTTTGAGAAAAGCCTTAATGGCAGAGGGTTTTAATATAGGCTCTAATATAGGGAGAGCCGCTGGCGCGGGTGTCCCAGAGCACTTCCACGTGCACGTAGTGCCCAGGTGGGTTGGAGACGCAAACTTCTTAGCTGTGATTTCAGGAGTAAAAACGCTACCTATGGGGCTTCGAGAAGCATACGAGTTGATTAAGAAGAGTTGGGTGGAGAGTGCTTAACATGATCTCTAGGAGCGACTTAAACGTTCTCGAAGAGTACGTTTTCCACGATGAGAAGAGGTTTAGAATTTGCGTTAAAGGCACAAACATAGTGATCAACGTGAAAGCTGATGACGAGAAAGAGGCCATTACGAAAGCACTACAAATCTTGTCACAAGTAGGTTTAACTCAGGATTCGCTAAGAGAGCTGAGGAATATCATTGGGGAAAAAGCACTCTGCAAGTAGTCAGACCGCGGTAATCTCTTCACTCCCTATCTAGAGGTCTAAGAGGGCAAATCTCATCATTTACGACTACACTTTAGTAAAGCGTCTTTATATAACTTTGAGCGCGCTGAATACACCCTATATTCTCTTAGATTTGAGCTTAGCTTTCTGAGAGAGTATCTCCTCGTACTCCTCTAGTAGCCTCCTAGCATACCCCTTAACGTCGCCCTGAGGCATTCTTTTTAAGAGCTCTCGCGCAAACTTCGCGAAGCACCTATTACTGTGAAATTCTAGTACTAAGTCCTCAATACCTATAACTACACCATGCCCGCGTGGAAAAACCCTACCGCACACTACACACTTATGCCGCTCTCTCCCGGCACTCACGTAAACCAGCCTCTCTCATTTTAGAGTAGAGCTTAGAGACCTCTAGGGTGTACAGTCTTATTATGTAGGGTAGCTTTTCACCGTGTATTTCTATAAACCTCCTCTCACGGTTCTCCTCTATGCACACATCTCTACTGAACTCAAAAAACCTCCCATCTAAAGCTATTCCAGACCTATACAAAGTGAAGGAGCGCGGTATAAATAGTTGTTTAGGTTGCTTCACTGACTTTGTAATTGCGAGGCGAATGCCCTGAAGCACACCTGCGAGAAACAAGTACATTACCATAAAGTAGACAAAACGCACTAGTATTTCGTTATTTAAAGCCCCAGCTAACTCCAGGACACGGGGACCTATATGCTCGTAATATAGTGGAATTAATAGCAAGGCGACTAGTGGAAACACTAGGTAAATCATTGTTGACTTAACCTGGCTTCTCAACTCGTTAATAACGAGAGAATCATACATCATCGCCTGCGCGGTTGCTGTCTCCTTGAAGAGAACAGGGCCCGCTGAGGCCTCTACTCTCTTGAAGACTCTAGTACCTATCTTCGCACTAATGATCATGATGAGTAAAAAGTACAGTATGAACACTAAGAAAAAGTAGCCGGGTATAAGTGCAGCTATTAGAGCAAACATCACCATTGACAAGGCTTGAATCAGTATCATTATCTTCCTGCTAAACATGACTACACCTACAACTCTCTAAATCCTGATTCAATTTGTAGATAAAGATTAATAAGCCAGAATACATAGTAAGGCACGGTGATGAATCGCCACTTACCGGATAAGTGACGAGGGTCCGTGTTTCTGAGTACTAGTGAGTAGATAGCTTAGCTGTGAGGAGCGATGGGAGTCTGATCGGTGAGGAGATTGTCCCCGACCGAGTAATTCAGTACACTCTTTTACGGAAATGGTGACAATGTTTTTGAGAGAATTATGACTACTATTACGAACACTATGCATATGAATATTAAGAGGTGTGGCTTTATTGTTACCGTCGCCTCTGTTTCCTCATAGAATCTTATTAAACCAGCCGCTGACACCACGCCAGGCGTATCTCTCCTACCTTTACGTTTACTCACAAAGCACCACCCACACTACTAACCATAAAACTCCGGGGATTAATATTTACAGAGATAGAATTCGGGGATGTAAAGTGGACTTAAAACAGGCTCAGAGACTAATACGCGAGAGGTTTTACGAGAGGGACTCTACAAGGGGGCTCTACGCGACTTTTACTTGGTTTATTGAAGAAGTAGGAGAGCTGGCAGACGCTATAATTAAAGTAGACAAGGCATCCATAGAAGAGGAGCTGGCAGATGTTTTCGCCTGGCTTTTGAGTATTGCGAACTTACTAAATGTAGACTTAGAAGAGGCTTTTAAGAGCAAGTACGCTCCTCTAAAACACGAGTAGTCGAGTTGTTCTCTACATTTCTTTAATAGCGCGTATAATTGTACTCGCCAAGTCCACACTCTCCTCTAGAATAGTCCCTGTGACAACTATGTCGGCACCGTGCTTAGCCAGCTCTCTAGCTACTTCAGGTGACCTTATTCCCCCGCCTACTATAGTTACAAGTCTTGTGTACTTTTTCACAAATTGTGGAAGTACAGGTGAGAGCGGCTCTTTAGCACCACTACCAGCCTCCAAGTATATGTACTTGAGGCCTAGCATTTCGGCTGCCAGGGCATAGGCTACTACTATTTCGGGCTTATCTCGCGGAATAGGGTGAACTCTCCCAACGTGCGCTACAGCCGTGTCTAATCCTATGACTAAGTACGCTGTGGGTAGTGGTTCAAGCCTGTACTTTGCTATAATAGGAGCTGCCTGTACGTGTGCTTGTATGAGGTAATAGGGCTCTAAGCTGTTCATTAAGATCATGAAGAAAACAGCGTCTGCTTGTGGAGTTAAGCAGTTTAAGTTCCCGGGGAATACTATCACTGGTAACCCGTGCTCCCTTAAAATTCTCGCTACTAGTGTAGCCTCCTCGGGCGTTACAGCCAGGCTACCACCAATCATAAAGGCGTCTGTTCCGGCATCAACGAGTAATTTAGACACTTTTTCGAGGTCACTAGGGTTAGCTCTATCCGGGTCTACTAGAGTAAAGTGTAGCTTCTCACCCCTCTCTATTTTAGATACAATGTACTCGTGTACTTTACCCATTTCACGCACCTATTTACCTGCCAACTCAGCTCGCACTAGTAGTGCTAGGAGTAAACCTAACGTGGGCTTCTCCGCGCTCATACATGTCTATGAACTTCGCGTATACGTCAACAGGCTGGTATATAGCTGGTATGTCCGCGAAGTCCTCATCGTCGATTAAACCGCATTTACCACACATAATTATAGCCTGAGCTCTATCTCCGGTTTTCTTTATTACAATAGATAGAGTTGTGAATGAGCAGTGAGGACACTGAAACACTCTGGGTATTCTCACTACGCGTTTTGCTATTATTTTCCTCCTCTTTCTACGACGACCCATTTTTAACCTCCGAGTTCCTGTTTATACTCCGTGAGCTTAAATTTAAGCTCTATGATACAGCTTTCTGCGAAGAGTCGGCGAGAAGCCCTTTTCGAGGACCTCGTTCACGATCGTGTACAGCTCTTCAATCGTCACGCTTAGTGATCTGTACATTTTCCTCTTCATTGCTACTAGAAGCCCTAACTGGTGCTTACAGTGTGTTCTAGTCTTCGTGAAGATAGTTCTTATTAGGAAGTCCATGCAACTACAGTACATGTAGGGCACTAAGACGTGGTCGCGTTCCCTACCGGCATAAACCCAAAGAGACCAGGAATCGCCACTTTTATCTAGAGAAGCCCGTAACTCAATGAATTTACTCTCATACACGTCTGCTAAGGAGTAGTCTACACCCCTCTCCAATATACTAGTTAACGTTCTCTTCGTTTCCTCAACACTCATAGCGAGACTTCTCTCCAAGTGGGCCCGCGGGGATTTGAACCCCGGGTCACGGGGACTCCCGCTTGTAGACCCGAACCCCGCATCCTAACCAGGCTAGACGACGGGCCCTACTTTAACCTTTTAACGTAGGGTTTAAAAGCGCTTCAAGAGCCCTTTGCAACTGGTCTATGATTAGTTGCAGTTAGTCTGAGTAGGTGTCTTCCCTGGTTTTAAAGCGCACTGTAAACTCCTCTACGAGTTCGAGTGTCTTTTTAAGTAGTTCTGAGTCCTCCCCGCGTATACAATACCTAGTCGCGCTCTCGGATAAGCTGATCAACCCAGGTACACCCGCGCTGGGGATCCATATGATCTTATAGTACACTCTATTCTTACTTCCAGGTTTAAGATACGTTAAGATGCCCCCTAATAGTACCGTACCGCTCAACTTAGCCCTTTGAGGCTTGTTTACAGGGATCTCTATCCACGCCTCAATACACAGCTCTCTCCAGAAACCCGCGTGTCTCTCTAAGAGTTCACGTAGCTCGTTTAAAGCGTTAGGGGCCTCATTTAGATCTACTCTGCGGTGTACTCTCACGTAGTCGTAGCTCACTTGCCTCGGGTTTAATCCAGCTATTTTCAGGGCGTTGAATAGTCTAGATGTAAAGCCCATGTCGCAGAGAAAATCCAATTGGACGTGTAAATACCCTCTACTAGTTTTTTCCTCAGTCAAGACCTACTTCACTCTACAGTAAGTAGCGCTTTACCCAGCTCCAGTTGTCTTCAATATACTCTTTAATACTATTTATGAGCTCTGGCGCAATACTCCTATAGCGTCCTTGTAGCTTCAAGTATTCTTCAATAGGCCTCCTCTTAGAGGGATCTAGTAGCGGTCTACTAGGACCTGATAGCGTAATCTTCCCATTGTGATACTCGTAGAGAATCCAGAAGCCTGTCTCAACGGCTAGTTTAGCTATTCTCGCAGTGTACTTGGGGTCAAATCTCCAGCCTGGTGGGCACGGAGCGTGAATTTGAATAAATCTAAAGCCCTTAATGCTCCTAGCTCGCTGGAGCTTACTGTAGAGGTCGTGCGGGTACCCTACACTCGCAGTAGCGACATAGGGTACGCTGTGTGCTACTAGTATCTTAGCGACGTCTTTCTTATGCTCACTCTTCCCTGTAATGGGAGTTGTAGTCGTCCACGCACCTAGAGGTGTTGAGGAGCTCCTCTGAATACCAGTATTCATGTACGCCTCGTTATCGTACATTATATAGATCAAGTCCTCATTTCTCTCAGCAGCTCCACTCAGCGCTGCCATGCCTATGTCGGCTGTACCCCCGTCACCAGCCCACGCGATAACTTGCACATCGCTAACACCTCTCATTTTGAGAGCCTGAGCTACTCCAGACGCAACGGCCGCGGCCGACGCGAAGGGCACGTGTATTATACTAGCTCTCAGCGACTGCCCCGGGTACGTGCCGACTATTACTGATGTACAACACGCTGGTACAACTAGGATCACTTTCTCGCCAAACACCGCTGAGAGGACTTTTAGCGCTATTGGAATAGGGCACCCATGGCAAGCCGCGTCTCCAGGCAATACTACGTCTCTAGCACTATAGGGTAGTGGAGGTTTAACTTGGCTCTTGCTCACAGAGATCACCTTCTAACCCTCACCCACTTAAAGTAGCCGTGTTCGAGACCGCTCTCAACTTGACCTATAAGGGATTTTAATACCTCGTAGAAGTCCTCCGCTCCCACGTGGACACCGGCTATTCCCGCGACGACATTTACCACTGGCGGCAGCTTACTAGTATACTGTAATAACCCTGCCACGAGGTCTGTGTATATTGGACCCCACGCCCCGAAGCTTATAGCCCTATCAAACACGAAAACCCCCTTTGCTCCTCTCAAAGTACCCCACAGGTCTTCGTGGGGAAATGGCCTGTAAAATCTAACTCTAACTACTCCTAGAGAATACCCCTCATCTCTAAGCTTACTAGTAGCCTCAATTAAGTCACCACTCCAGCTACCCATAGCGACCGCGAAGTACTTCGCGTCACTACAATTGTAACAGGATACTAGTCCACCGTACTCTCTACCAAATAGCTTACCGTACTCTCTATCGACTCTCCTAATAGTATCCTTCGACTTCTCCATAGCGACCTGAATACCATAAAACATGTCCTCTGTATCTTCAGGCGGCGTTAAGCCCCCAAGACCCAGCGGCTCTGAGCCGTCTACTATGTAGGGCTGTTTCCTCTCACCCAGCCACTCCTCAACTTGCTTTTCATCTAGGATTTCAACTGGCATTGCTGTGTGGCTCAGAATAAAGCCCTCGATACCAATCATTACTGGCAGGTAAACAGAGGGGTCCTCACTGATCTTAAACGCCTGCAATGTGAGGTCAAATGCCTCCTGGTTGTCCATGGCGTACGCCATTATCCACCCAGCGTCTCTCTGGTCTACGAAGTCGCTGTGATCGGGCCATATATTCCACGGCGTATTAATAGTCCTGGATACTAGAGCCATAACCATTGGTATCCTCGCCCTAGAAGCCCAGTGGACAACTTCGTGCATGTATAGTAGGCCTTGACTACTAGTAGCCGTAAACACGCGGGCTCCAGCTACAGCTGCGCCGAAGCAGGCTGCTAGCGCTGAGTGCTCAGACTCGACTCTTATCATAGACGACTTGAGCTCCCCTGACTCAATCATCTCTGAGAGCTTTTCTACTATGGGTGACTGAGGCGTAATGGGGTAAGCGGCGATAACGTCTGGTTTAGCTAGCTTTACAGCGTACGCTACTGCGTGATTTCCAGTTAACGCGATTACCCGTGGCACTCTACTCGCCCGGCTCAGGCACCATTACTATTGCGCTTCTAGGACAGACATCTTCACATATACCACAGCCTTTGCAGTACTCGTAGTCTATAGTAACCCCGAGCTCTGGCTCAACGCGTATAACGTTTACTGGGCAGTATATCTCGCACTGATAGCACCGAGTACACTTCTCATTGTCTACTACGGGCCTCATAGTTCTCCACAGTCCCGTTTTACCCGCAACTCCAACTACGGGCTTAGTGAGCGGTAGCTTATAGTTCTCCTCGGGCTTTACGACTCTAACCACTACTCTACACCTCTCCTACGTACTCGAGCTCCTTGTAGGCTCTAATAGCCGCCTCACTGTTGACTTTACCCGCTCTAGGCCCAAAGTACTCTAATATAGCTTTCTCCGTGCTCTCTAGCGAGACTACTGGTAGCGCCTTAACGAGAGCACCGAGCATAGCTGTGTTTACAAGAGGCCACCCCGCTACTGTAAGTCCCAAATCCTTAGCTATTCTAGTAGCATCCACAACGTAGACGTGAACTCTCCCCTCAGCGTTAACGAGATCCCTCTTTATATCCACATTACTACTCGCGTTGAGTACTAGCGCGCCGTTACTCTTCACCTGTATTTTCTTGAGGAAACCCAGCTGTATAAGCCTGTGATCAAACACTACAATGAAGTCAGCTCTGCTGAAAACCCCCCGCCTCAAAATAGGCTTATCGCTAACTCTAGCATAAGCTGTTACAGGAGCGCCTCTCCTCTCAGCGCCGAAAAACGGAAAACCCTGCCCATACTTGTTTTCATATATAGCCGCTTGAACTAGTATGTGAGAAGCCGTTACTGCCCCCTGTCCACCCCTCCCGTAAAATAGTATCTCGTAAAGCACACTAAGACACCTTTAAACTAGTATAGCAATAGGAGATAATAAGTCGCTAAAACCACGAGGCAAGATCTGTGAGGATAGAATAATTATTAACCTCTACTGGGAGAAGAAACTTAGAGGGCCCGTCGCCTAGCCAGGACAGGGCGCCGGCCTTCTAAGCCGGAGGTCCCGGGTTCAAATCCCGGCGGGCCCGCGACTCCCTTATTTAAGACGCCTTCAAGCTCTGATCTCTGTTGTCTTTATAACCCAATTAAACTATTAATAGCAATTTTGGTTTAACTGGCACTACGTCTCGGATGGTAACTTATGGTTACTAAACTTAAAGTCTTAGTTGTTGGTGGAGGAGATACCTCTGAGGCTTTGCTCTCCGACCCCGCTTTCAAGGAGATCGCGGAGGAAATTATAGTTGTTGAGAGAGATCCCGATAGGCGATCAGTGTTTGAGAAGCTTGGAGACGTGTTCTTTATTGAAGGAGACATAACTACTCTACCACTACACGAGTACATTAATTTGAGAGAGGTAAATGCGGTTTTAGCACTAACTGGTAGAGACGAGGTAAACTTCCTTACGCTCGCAGTAGCGCACACTCACGGAGTACCTATTAGAATAGGGCTATTCAGAAGCAGGCACATAGCAGACGTAGTTAAGCGGCTACACCTGGGAATACCCATTATAAAGCCAACTCTTATTGGGAAAACACTTAAACAAGTAACTATGACGATGGTTTCCACTAGAGAGCTGAGCACAACTCCCGCCGGGAGAGTCTACATGATCTCTATAAGCGAGACAGACGCGGCAGTTAACAGTAGACTAGGCGACTTAAAACTCGAAGAGAATAATGCCTACGTTTTAGCACTCATAGATGACCAGGGTATTTCACCACCATCAAAAGACACCGTGCTTGAGCCAGGACAAGTCTTATTAATACTGGCTCCAAACACAGACTTTATTAAGAAAATAAGAGGCTGATCCCGACTCAATGACGGACACAAGTAGCGTAAGCAACCAGAGTCCACTCCTAATCTCTGAACAAGTTGTACGTAACACTATAGTTATCGTCTCCCTAATTATAGTAGTGGTTATACTGAGAATAATCATTATGAGGGCTTTAAGAGCCCTCGTAGACAAGGGAGTTCTATCTGCTCGTGGCTTAGAGATTATTATAAGACTAGTAGACCTCATAGCCTTCCTCGTGACGGTATCAGTAACTATTCTTCTGTTCTCACCTCAATTCTGGGTAGTACTAGCTCTACTTGGAATATTAGCGTTCATACTCTACATAGTACTATTTGACGTGATAAAGCCCTACATAGCTGGACTAGCCATACAGATAAACCCTGTTTTCAAGTCAAGGTCTCTAGACATAATTCTACCAGAACATGAGGGCGCTATAAGCGGGAGACTAGTAAAAATAGACGCACAGTACCTAGTAGTTCAAGACGTCTTCGGCAACGAGTACTATATTCGCAACGACGCCGCACTCAGCTCAATTATTAAAATAACACCAATTTACGTACAGTTAATTGTAGAGGTGAACTACAAGTGCTCAGATAAAAGCATAGTTGACAAGGTAAACGCTATTATTCGAGAATTAGAAGCCACTAAGATACCTTTATTCAAAGAAGAGGTGGAGGTGAACTTACTAGAGATGTCTAGTACGGGTGTTAAACTAGCCTTGAAACTCTTCCCCCTGAGTACTCCGATTAGACAAACCGAGTTACTAAAAGCTATCGGCACGATCATAGAGACTATAAAGAGCCTCTCAGAAGAAGACTGTGTCCTTGAAAACGTGGCTGTAAAAATTCCAGGTGTGCTCTGAGAACAGCTCGACTACTACGCTATGTATCCTCTAATATCAAAGAAGGTTACCTCGTCAATGTAGACTCTAAGCCACTCACCGTAGTTAATCACATTCTTACCCGGATCCTTAATGACGACTGGAATGTAGTTGACTAGTCTAGCGACCCAAGTCTCACTCTTCTCCGTGACAAAACACGGTACTCTTGTATTCAAGTACTTTTGTCTAACTCTCAGCCCGACATCCATAATAGTTTTGAGTGCCAGTTCAAGTCTCCTCTTCTTCACGGCAGTGTCTACTTGCCTCATAGAAGCTGCGAGTGTAAGTGGCCTTACACTGTAACCGGCTATGTGGACTCTCTCAAATTCTAACTCTTCAATTACTCTCAGCGTCTCCTCGAAGTCTTCATCACTCTCACCTGGAAAACCAACAATTACATCTGTCGCGATGCTCACATCGGGTATTTTAGCCTTGATCTCTTTAATCACGCTCCTATACTCGTCAACAGTGTAGTTTCTCCTCATTAGCTTGAGAACTCTGTCACTACCAGACTGAAGGGGGATGTGAAAGAACTTGAATATTCTATTCTCACTTCTCACGACTTCTATGATATCGTCGAGGAAGCTGGCTAAGTGCTCAGGGTTAATCATGCCAACTCTAATCATGTAGTTTCCCGGAACTTCCCTAGTGATTCTGAGTAGTAGGTCTGGTAGCGCTCTCTTCCTGTATAGGTCTAACCCGTAGACCCCTAGATCCATTCCCGTTAACTCCACCTCCACGGCTCCCAATTTCACAGCCTTCTGCACAGTCTTCACAATAGCCTCTATACTGTGACTCACAAGTTGCCTTCTAGCGTGCTTCGCCACGCAGAATGAGCAGTTGCCTAAACAACCCTCTTGTATAGGTATAGGCACCACGCTGCTGCCAGCACACACGTCAATAACGTCTCTCCTCCTCACTCCACTTAGCAGTATTACGCGGCCTTCGCTCTCAACAGCGATGAGAACTCTGTCAGCGTTCTGCGGGGAGATGAGGCTGGCTTTAGGCGCTACTAGGCTAATAGTGTAGGGTTCTACTTTAGCCATACATCCAGCGACAATTAGCTTCTTTCCCGTTTTTACACAGTAGTCGTGTAGAGCTCTAATTCTGTTAACCATGTGATACTCTGTTTCGAGTCTAACAATACACGTGTTTACAACTATGGCGTCTGCTTCCTCAACACTACTGACTATGCTGTGACCTCTACTAGTCAGCGTACTCCTCATTAAGGCCTCATCACTCCTATTGAGAGCACAGCCGTATGTCTCAATGTAAACTCTCAAATAAAGGCACCAGTAGCACAGCACACTTCTCTACACTATGTGGTCTCTAATAAGTTCTTATAAGACTTTTAAAGAAGTTAACATTACAGAGGAGTGGTGTAGACCTTTGAGTAGTGGTATAGGCTACTCGTACGAGTCACTACTAGAGCGCGCTTTCACGAAACTAGCTGGGAAAAAGGGCTCTGAGGAGATATTTGAAGTGCCGCGTGCCTCGGTGCTTATAATTGGGGGTAAGACTATCATACAGAACTTTAGAGAAATAGCTCGCGCACTGGGGAGAGAAGAGGACTTGTTAAAGAGGTATTTTATGAAGGAGTTCAATACTCCGGGTAGCGTGAATGAGGCTGGGCAGTTAGAGTTAAAGGGTAAATTCAGCTCAACGGCTGTAAACCAGCTTCTAGAGAGATTTGTTCAAAAATACGTTAAGTGCTCAACTTGCGGATCAGCACACACAAAGCTCTATAAGAGAGGAAAAGTGTTTGTTTTGAAGTGCGATGCATGCGGTGCAGAAACTACTTTTCAAGCTTTCTAGCACCATTTTGAGCTGGTTTAAATGAGAAACAATGATGAGCAGGATTTGAGAGTCTACATTAAGATCTACAACATAGGTGAAGAGACCGTAGTAGCCGCCTGTGACGAGGAACTACTTGGAGCACTAATAGTCGACTCTGAGAGGAATACGCGTATCTACGTGGACCCCGCTTTTTACAGAGGAGAACTCACCACTATAGGTGAGGCGCTCGAAGCGCTTAAGACGTCTACGCAAGCAAACCTCGTGGGTAGCAATATAGTAAATGCCGCTATAAGAGCGGGTTTAATAGATCCTAGCGCTGTACTCAGTATTGGTAACGTGAAGATCGCTATTTATATAAGGTTTTAAACAATGCGTTTCTGCGTTAAGTGTGGTCGAGAGCTGCCGCGAGATCAGCTTATACAAGGCTACTGCGTCGATTGCTTTATAAAACATGTGGGGTTATTTGAGCGTAAACCCACACTCGAGATAACTATTTGCCCTAAATGCTACTCGTGGCTATTTAGAGGCAAGTGGCTTGCGCCTACAAGTATAGATGAGATTGTGAAAAGTGTAGGTTTAAACGAGCTCAGCAAGATCATTAGAAGAGGCCTGCAGCTAGTTGACCTAGACGTTATCAGCACTAGTCAGGATACCGATGAGTTTAGAGTAAAGCTGAGACTACACGTAAAGACTGAGACCACTACGTTCACGACTTTGCTGGAAGTCCCTGGAAGAGTAGTACACAGAGTATGCCCTCACTGCGTATTTAAAGGCTCTGGCAAGTACACTCATCTAGTTCAAATAAGATTTACTAGAAGAAGCCCTCCACGCTCCCTAGTAGAAGACTTAGAGAGACTACTAGAAAAACTACCTCTACAAGATGGCGTTGTAAGCGTCAAGTACGCTGAGAGCGGTATCGACATCGAGTTAGACGACGCGACTATAGCTAGAAAAATCGTGCATGCAGTAGTACGGGGCTACTCAGCTAAATCTACTACGTCTTTTAAAGCTACGAGATTTGATCACAACAGAGGAGTGTGGAGGGGGGTTTTAACGTACTCTATTAGGATACCAGTATTTGATAAGGGAGACGTGGTAATTTACAGGAATAACCTGTACATAGTGGAGGATTTGAAAAAGAACAGAATTACACTCTTTAACCCCAGTAGTAGTGTCCGCGAGGAAATTCCACTATCCTCTTACTGGACAGGCGAGTTAAAGACTCCTACTAGAGTAGAAATAGAGCGCTATATTGTGAGAGAGCTGAGAGAACACGAGGTGGTAGCAGTAAACGAGAACACTAGAAGCCAGCTAGTCTTTAAGAGAGCCCGGATCACTCCACGTATAAAAGTAGGAGATACCGTTCTCTTAATAAAGGCTGACGATATAGAGGCTATTATAGTAGGCAGTGAATCAGAGTTATTGAGGTGATTAATTGAGTAAGAAGAGTAAGAAGCCCGAAGAGGTAAAAACAGAGATCCCTCTCCCAAGCCCCGAGGAGGGGACAACAATCTGTGGTGTTGTGAGACACCTGGGAGGAGACTACGTGCTAGTTAGGTGTATTGACGGGTACGAGAGGAAGGCGAGAATACCTGGTAAGCTTAGGAAGAAAGTGTGGATTATTGAAGGAGACATCGTGTTAGTTGGCTTATGGGGGGCTGGATCAGACAAGTGCGATCTAGTACACAAGTATAGCAAGAGTGAAGTTAATACTCTCGTAGAGAGAGGAATAATACCGAAAGAATTCGTTGATGCTCTAAGCGGGTTAACATGAAAGTAGACAAGCTAGACAAAGCGATGAGAGAAAAACTGAGAAGGTGGGAGAGGAGAGAGAAGGATAAGGACCAGTTCAAGGTAGTCGAGGAGGTTTTTGACACCGCAACTGTGAAAACTATTCTTGAGCTTATTCGCAGGAGAGTAATAAGGAGACTCAATGGCGTAGTAAGTTCGGGTAAAGAGTCGAGGGTCTACTTAGCGTATAGTCCGCTAAACGAGCCTCTCGCAGTTAAAATATACCTGACTTCTACTACGGAATTTAAGAGAGGTATATACAAGTACATTATTGGCGATCCGCGCTTCGAGAAGATGTCCTTTAAAGACACGAGGTCGCTGATAATTGCGTGGGCTCACAAAGAGTTTAGAAATTTAAAGAGAATGATGGAAGCCGGCGTTAAAGTCCCTAAGCCAGTAACTTGTCTCAACAACGTCTTAGTTATGGAGTTTCTCGGAGATGACTCCTATAGGTACCCTCTTCTAGTAGAGGCTTATAGAGACCTCTCGGAAGACGAGTTGAGACAAGTATTTCAACTAGTGTGTAGTGAACTTGAAAAAATAGTGTGCAGCGCTGAGCTAGTACATGGAGACCTCTCAGAGTACAATATTATGGTTAAGCCAAACCTCGACATAGCCGTGATAGATGTAAGCCAGGCAGTTGAACTTTCACACCCGCGTGCCTTAGAGTTTCTGAATAGAGATGTTGAAAACATATATAAGTTTTTTGTGAAAGAGGCTAAACTAGACGTTCAGAGAGAGGAGTTAAAAGGTAGAATTGAGCCGTGTCTGAGAAAGAGGGGCGTTTTATTCTAGGAGTAACGAGAGTCTACGAGAAAGTCCCACTAGACAGAATTGGCGTTCTCCTCGGTAGTAACGGGAGAGTTAAGAGGGAAATAGAGGAGAAGACTAAAACTAAGTTGACAGTAGACTCTACGAGTGGAAGTGTGGTAATTGAGCCCGCTTTTCAGAGCACTACCGCCCTGGACCTGCTGAAAGCGCAGAATATTGTTAGGGCTATTGCTCACGGTTTTAGCCCCGAGAGAGCCTTTAGGCTTCTAGAAGACGACCAAGTTCTCGAAGTCATTGACGTAAGGCAGTATATTGGCGACAAGCCCAACCACATTAAGAGAGTACTAGGCAGGATTATCGGGGAGAATGGCAAGACGAGGAGAATACTGGAAGAAATGACTGGCGCGTATATTTCAATATACGAGACCTTCGTAGCTATAATAGCAAGCTACGAGGTTAGCAACGTAGTTAAAAAGGCTGTAGAAATGCTTACTGAGGGGAGACCGCACTCAACAGTGTACAAGTACATTGACAGAGAAATGTTCACGCTTAAGAGGAAAGGCGTAACAGAAATGTGGAAGAGGTACTTCTAGTTAGGGTTACCAGAGTACTAGACTGTAGAATAGCTTATTAAGCTCAAATATAATTACCGCTTTCTAGCTAACATTCGGTGATGTTGTTTTGAGTAGTGCTTCAACGAGGGAAGTAATTAAACTAGAAGAGCCGGCCTCTCCACCTCTATGTAGTAGCTGTAAGAGGCCTTTTACCCCGGGAGAATACGGTGTAGAGTTCCCATGCCCTAACTGCGGTAAAGTAA
>JAJHQQ010000065.1 GCA_020833245.1 Desulfurococcaceae archaeon | reverse complement strand
AGTACTCCATCTCTCGCCATTTGTGGGAAGGCTGTTTTCTCTAAGTCACCGTTCTCCGGGAAGTACCTGAGTGCTTCTGATCTCAGCGCGTAAACACCCGCGTTAATCCAGTAATCTCTTAGTTGTGGTTTCTCCGTGAAGCCCTTCACCGTCTTATCCGCGATCTCTACTATGCCATATGGGCTTGGCAGTGGAATTACAGCTATTGCTCCTAAGTACTTATTACTCGAAGTTAACTCGTTGACTAGTAGTGCGGGGTCTATGTTTGTTACTATGTCGCCGTTAACGACTAGAAAGATCTCTTCTTTAGATAAAACATGAGCGGCGTTTTTAACCGCTCCACCAGTGCCTAGAGGCTCGTCTTCAACAATATATGTTACTTTAACACCGAGTTTACTACCACTACCAAAGTACTCAATGATCTTCTCTTTCTTATACCCAACGAGAAGAACAAACTCGTTAAATCCGTGTTTTTTAAGCCAGCGCACCTGCCACTCTAGTATTGGCTTATCACCAACCTGTATCATAGGCTTAGGTACGTCGTCTGTAAACGGACGAAGTCTTTTACCAAATCCACCAGCCAATATTGCCGCGAGCAATAAAAATCCACCCACAGCTATTAATTCTAGACTATAATTCTTCCGTTTTTAAACAATAAATCTGTAAACATACATGTAGAACTCTGTTTCAATAGAGGAAGAAACCCTAATAAACCCTTAAGGAGTAAATTATAGCTAGTACACGCCGCCGTAGCTCAGCCCGGGAGAGCGCCCGGCTGAAGACCGGGATGTCCGGGGTTCAAATCCCCGCGGCGGCATGATCATTAATTTATAATGCTATCCTGGACTTAAATGTACCCGTAAAGAGACGTGTATGGGTGTCTCAGTGTGAGTGGGGCTTTAAGGGTAATTCTAGTGCCATTGACTAGTCACAATGTTCTCGACTTTATCGACAATCTGAGTATTCGCGTTAAAGAAGTGTTGTCGAGTGCTGGAGTAGACGCGGAGGTTATTACGTGGCCAGACGTGATTAAGCCCACTATGAGGTGTTTTAACTGGGAGAGAGTCCAGTACCACGCCGCGTGCGTAATTGAGAACATTAGAAGTGTCTTTCAAGTAATTGGCCTAGTGGGTAAGTACTATATTGTCGGCGTCGGCTACCTCGACGGCTTCGAGCATGGATTAAACTTCGTATTCGGCGAAGCAGACCCAAAAGACATGATCGCAGTAGTCTTTACAAAGAGGCTAAAACCAGAATTCTACGGGGAGCGAGCTGACTACAATTTATACTTTGAGAGGCTACTCAAAGAAGTTGTACATGAGCTTGGCCACTTGCTCGGACTAGAACACTGTGTAAGCGAGAAGTGCGTTATGAGATTTAGTAATAGTATTATTGAAGTAGATGAAAAAGACCCCCTTTTCTGCAATCAGTGTAAAAGCACGCTGCGAGACAAAGTTACCCCGGCGAGAAGCCGCGGTAGCTCTTCTCTCTAAATATCTAGGACAAAGTATGCAACCCAGGCACCCTCTGTTTTAACTATGCGCATTAGACTGTACGTTGGTGACTTAACCTCTACTCTCGGCTCGTGTTTCTCACTATTGAACTTCTCACAGCACGCTAAGCCCTTTAAGTAGTACGCTAATTCCCCATTAACCCTGGAGATCTTGAGCTCTTCAACTACGACTTTACTACACACGAGGTTTTCAGAGTAATATAGTAGTAGTAGCTCCTCGAGCCACCTGTATAGTAAGTTCTCTAGGTCAAACCCCTCTACATTAATAGTCTTCTCTACGCGGCACTCAACGCGGTCAATATTCACCATGGTGTCGAAGAGAGCTATTCCACTATTCTCTAGTAGAGATACGAGATCTCTCCCGTAGGCTTTAATGTAGACGTCGCCTGTGTGCTCGAGTTGCTCGTAGATATCCCTATACTTATAGATAACTTTCTCCTCGCTCATAACCATGCCGACGCCCCTTCAAATAGTTACTGAGCTTTGTTCACTCAAATTCTTAGCTCAGAAAATATAAATACTGGCTCTCACTAGTAGTGTGACAAAAATAATCAGGGTTGGGTGTGTACTTTGAGTAAGAAGTATGAATTTGAATCTTACTACGAGTACTTGTCGCCACAGTACACTCCAGATCCTGAGAGCGATGTTATTGCTGTTTTTAGAGTAACTCCAGCACAGGGGTTTAGAGTAGAGGAGGTTGCTAGCGGTGTAGGCGCTGAGAGCAGTACTGGTACTTGGACTACGCTTTATCCATGGTATGATGTTGAGAGAGTGAAGAGGCTTAGTGCTAAGGTCTACGAGATCAGGGATCTCGGGGACGGATCCTACATAGTTAAAGTAGCATACCCCGTAGACCTCTTCGAAGAGGGCAATATGCCTGCTTTCCTAGCTAGCGTAGCGGGTAATATCTTCGGGATGAGGAGAGCTGGTGGATTAAGACTCGAGGACATATACTTACCCAGAGAATTCCTTAAGTACTTTAAAGGCCCAAGTAAGGGTGTTAGGGGAGTTAGAGGAGTATTTAAAGTGTTTGATAGGCCTATAGTGGGCACTGTGCCCAAGCCCAAAGAGGGCTACACCCCGGACGAGGTGGAGAAGCTCGCGTACGAGATCCTTGTTGGTGGAATGGACTATATTAAAGACGACGAGAACTTAGCGAGCCCCAAGTTCTGTAGATTTGAGGAGAGAGCTAAGGTCATCATGAAGACTATTGACAGGGTGGAGAAAGAGACAGGGGAGAGAAAAGCCTGGTTTGCTAATATAACAGCTGATATTAGAGAAATGGAGAAGAGACTTAAACTAGTCGCGGATTACGGTAATCCCTATGTAATGGTAGACGTGGTTATTGTGGGCTGGGGTGTCCTGTCGTATATTAGAGACCTAGCTGAGGAGTACGGGTTAGCAATACACGCTCACAGAGCTATGCACGCCGCGTTTACTAGAAACAAGTACCACGGTGTCTCAATGTACGTTCTCGCGAAACTATACAGAGTAATAGGCGTTGACCAGATACACATAGGAACAGCTGGTGCGGGTAAGTTAGAGGGGGAGAAAGCGGATGTGGTGAGATACGCTAAAATACTTAGAGCAGAGTACTTTAAACCAGACCCTGACGACGAGTTTCACCTTGAGCAGCCAATGTACCATATTAAGCCAACAATGCCCGTCTCCTCCGGCGGCTTACACCCAGGTACACTACCACTAGTAATAGAGGCTCTCGGAACAGACCTAGTAATACAAATTGG
>JAJHQQ010000064.1 GCA_020833245.1 Desulfurococcaceae archaeon | reverse complement strand
ACTAGGAAAGACATAGCCATGTTTCCACCATATAGTGGAGTAACAACCGCGAAGACTATTGGCGTGAAGAGTAGAGCGAATATTAGTATACCATATATAATCGTGAACTTCTCTGCTAGTCCACTAAGTCTAGCTTCAAGCTGAGTGTATATGTGTCCAAAAGCCCTCTCAACTACGTCTTTTAAGTAACCCGTAGATACGCTAACAGTGAGTATTCTCCTAAACACATCTCTCACTGTGGGTGATGGGTGATTCTCCGAGACAATACCCATAGCTGTTAGTAGTGAAGTATTGAGAACCGTGGCTATTTTACGCGCATTTTTCACCTCTTCAGACCACGCTCTCAGAGCTCTACTACTCTCAACCGCGCTCAGTATATCGTAGAGCGCCAAGTGAGTTGAACTCAGTACTCTGAATAGTAAGAGGAGAAATGGTAACTCTATTTCACACGATGTTCTCCTAGTAGAAGTCGTGAATGACACGTAGATACTTGGAAATACTAGTGTAAAAGCGAAAACTACTGATAGTGTAAAAGTAACTAGGAATACTACTAGTGGTACATATCCGTGAATAAAGCCAACTGTAACACCAGTCATTATTAAGAGCGATGTGAAGAATCCTAGTACCTGTGCACTAGTGACGTATATTCTAATAAATCTCTCAGAGAGAACTCTACCTGCAGCGAGAAACTTACTAGTTGAGACTCTCTCAGCCAGTGCTCTCAGAGCCACGTAGAGGTAACTGTAGTAGTATGTGAGAGCAAATAAGCCGGCTAGCACTAAGTAGAGGTTTAATAGTGGAATACCCTGTAATCTACCAATAAGTCCGAGTGAAAAAGACACTAAGGCTAATATGCCTAGTAATATCCACGCGTAGTACTTAATAGAAACCAGCCTCGCGCAGCCTCTTGTAGAGAGTCTCTGAGAGCTCACATATATCTGGCTTCTCTAGTTTCGAGTCTATTTTCTTAGCTTCACTGTGTACTTCAACTATAATTCTCCTCATACACTCAAACTCCTTTTCGAGATCGTCTAGAGTAATTCCGTGTGCTAAGCTCGCTCTCTTAAAGAAAGAGAAGTCTTTAATTGGACTACTAATACTGGGATTTAGCTTTATCTCGTCACTAACAGGGTTATACGTGTAGAGTGGCGTTAACTTCTCCTCGTCGTAGACGTATATTTCAGCTCTCCTCTCTAATCCAGCTTCTCTCCTAAAAGGAATCATCTTCACGAAGACATTTAGCATTCTCAGAGCCTGCGGGTTAACAGATATTGGTGGAGTCGTGAGCCTTAGTAGAGCGGACTGCGGTGAGTCAGCGTGAAAAGTAGTGACAGCTCCGTGTCCTAGTAGTATTGCCTGAGCCCAGTCACGCGCCTCTTCACCCCTCACCTCTCCTACTACAACGTAGTCTACTGAGAGCCTCAGAGCTACTCTCAGTAAGCTGAAAACAGTCACCGGGTTTTCAGGAGAGTCTCTCGTAGTCGTCCTAGTCCAGTAGGGTGTACACAGCCTTATCTCGGGTGCGTCTTCAATAGTCATTATTTTAGACTTAGGCGGTGTGAGATTGAGTATTGCTGTAGCTACTGTTGTTTTACCACTCATCATTTCCCCGACAATCATCACAGGGATCTTGTACTTCACTACAAGCCACAAGAAGGCGACTTCATCAGGTGACAGTGTCTTAGCGTCGAGTAGTTTTATTATACTCCACGGCTTCTTAGGTTGTTTTCTAATATCAACTGTTAATCCACGTCTCAGTGTCACGTCTGAGTAGTATACTACTGAGACCCTTGTTTCATATCGCGGCTCAATAAAACTAGCTAGTGGCGTAGCCTCAGAGATCACTTTACCAGCTAGTGTTGACAACCTGAGAACAAGCTCTTTTAACTCCTCCTCTGACAGGGCAATTCTAGTATCTAGCTCACCGTGCCTCCTGTGAGTCACCCTAATGGGCCTACCCGAGAGGACGTGTATGTCTATAACGTTGTCGTCGAGTATTAACGGCTCAACGACACCATAACCAAAAAACTGCCTCTGCAGTATGTGCTTTACCGCTACATCTGCTCTCTCAATAACACCTGATACTTCTCTCTCACCGCGAGTAATAACACTGCGCAGCAACTCCTGCACGCTCTTCTCGAGATCGCTGAGACTCCTCTCAGCTAGCACTTTATCGTAAATAATGTACTCTCTACTAGGTGTTACACAGACACCGTAAAGCCCCTCAACCTCGTACTTGTCAATACACTCAACCTCCCTGGGTAACTGTAGAAACCTCACTGTGGGTTTAAGCTCAAGGGACATTAAACACCACTACAAGCCAAATCCAAGTTAAAATACCATTTAAAATCACTTATATCACTTCGCACTAACTAGAGTTAAAATACTGTGAAGGCTCTCAACTAGGAGAGTTTGATATAGGATCCTAGTTGAGAATACGTGTTTTTCTTACTCTACGTGGTGTGTGCGGGAAAAATCTACTTAATTTGAGTAGTTTCTTAACAGCGTTTTCGAGTAGTTCTCTGTCGTTATTAATAGTGTACATGCCTTCTCGTGCTAGTTTAAACACAGTGCTGTGCATTTCAAAAATAGTCTCTATGCACTTTAAGTCCTTAGCACACTCAACTGGATCTACATCGTAAAAGCTCTCAACCCAGGTAAACCCAAAGAGAACGAGGTCGTCGGGATCCATATCCGTGAAGCAGAGAGTGCCATATTTTCTACAAATCTCACGAGCAGTTCTCCTAAGCGCCTGAATACTCAACATTAAAGCACCCTCCTACGTTTAAAATACAAATTGATCCATTTTTAGCGCTTTAAACAGGCACTAAACGTTATCTGTGAATGCAACTCGGGGTTTATATATCTACTTACCCTTTAAAGTTTAAAAGTAACATATATATTAAAATCCCACGTTAATTCTAAGACGCTATTTAACCACTTGAATGGAGCAATCCACCATGTAAGGGCCTGGTGAATAATGCCTAAGCACTTAAGATTAGAGGTTAATAAGAGAGACCTCTTACTCCTAGTACTAGTACTACTAGCTATCATTATACTCATCGTTGACGCCCTCACCTCTACATCTCCACTAAAAATACTAGTTATAATTATACTTACAGCTGTAGTAGTATTACTCTCCGTACACGTAATTAAGGAGACCGGCTACTACGCGTAGACGTGACCTCGGAGTACTACACTAGTTAGTTTTTAGTGTTAAACCACCTAGAATACCACTGGGTGTTTAACTATGCCCATAGTGCACGTGTACATGTGGAGTGGTTTGTCTAAAGAAGCTAAAGCAAGGATAGTTAAGAATATTACAAGAGTCTTCGAAGACCTTGGCATACCCGCACACGCT
>JAJHQQ010000063.1 GCA_020833245.1 Desulfurococcaceae archaeon | reverse complement strand
TATTCCCAGCATATAGAGCTGCGAAAATACCACCAGCCGTAGCACTAAGATACGAGTAGCGTGAAACTAAATACTAAAATTAAGAATCCACATAAATCTAGTCTAGGGTGTTAATATGGCGAAAACAAGCGAGGTTTACTCCTACATTATTAAAGGAGTTAGTAAACTTCAACAGTTCTTACTATTGTGGGTTATTCTGGGAATAGTATCGGCGGTACTCATTATTATTGCATTATTACCCATATTTCTCGTAGCTTCTGGTCAATTTAGTGCTAACACGGCGCTGTTAATAACACTAGTAATTATTGTTGCGGGTTTACTCATTGGACTTATACCCTACTTCATTTATATGATTGGTGTAAAGGAACTATCTAAGTGGAGGAGCTCGTTTAGTAAATATAAGCAGGTAGTAATAGCAGTAATTATCCTCGCGGTTGTTAATATCTTGTTAACACTGAATGAGTGGGTGTACGCTTATGGCGTATTAGTTGAAGTAATTGCCGCTGGTAAAATATCCCCAGAAAACTTAACGGAAGCTGCTTATTACATTAGTGAAGTTTTTAAAAATTACTGTGCTGAGAGGCCCTTATTGTGTCTAATTGAACCCCTCATTGATCCCTTGATAATTGTTCTTAGCATAGTACTTGTCGGAGTATTTAGTACCGCCAGGAGAGAGGTAGAGGAACTAACGGTTACCGCTACTCTTGCTGATAAGCAGAGTCTCTTAGAGTTAAAGAAATTGAGTACAGCTACACTACTACTAAGAACCTCGCTACTATTCAGATTATTGAACATGGTAATGGGACTTCCATTTCTAACTTTACCGTCCTGGCTAGTCACCGTCATTGAACAGTTATCTCCTTTGCTCTCTGTTTTATCATTTGTGCTACTCATTGTGGGAGTAATACTCGGCTACACTGGGCTATCTCGAGTTAAGAGCATTATAGCAGCTATTTCTGTAAGCGAGAAACCAGGTGCTGTTCCAATACCTGTTTAGAGCTCCTCTCAATAAAAGACCGTTTTTAACTCTTACTTCTACTATTTCACAGTGGTGGTTGTTATTGTCAAGTACAGTTTACACTGTGAAGACGCCTAAACTAGAGCTTAAAATAACTCTCGTTGAGAGTAGTAGTCTCCACATACACGAGGAGATTATTCCCGAGATCCTGGAGAGGCTCATTGAGAAAATTAAGAGTGATAATGTGTGGACAGACCCTATTATCGTAGATGAGAAGACAATGGTTGTTCTCGATGGAATGCACAGAGTAGCAGCGGCTGAGAGACTGGGTTTTAAGTACATACCGGTGTGCCTAGTAGACTACGATGACCCAAGTATAGAGGTCTACGCTTGGAGCAGGGTCTTTAAGTCTCCTCGAAGAGAGAGTGGGGTTTTAACAGTAGACTACCTCGATGTCCTCCTAAAACCCCTTAGCGCGGCTGGTTATAGGAGTGTCCACGTGCCGGGATTAGAAGCGGGCTTTGAAATGCTGAATAGGAGAGATGTTATAGGGTTACTCGTATATGGTAAGAGAGTAGTGGGGTTAAAGTCTCCTACGAGAAACATTAAAGCCATATATGACAGAGTAAAGGGAGTTGAGAATATTGCTGTAAACAGGGGCTTTGCAATTGAGTATCATACCGAAAGAGACGGCTTAGCGCTCGCTGAGAAAGCCGAGTTCGCTGTGCTCATACCCCCAGTTATTAAGAAGAGTGAAGTTAGAGAAGTAGCTCTGCGCGGTGAGGTCTTTATACACAAGGCTACTAGGCATGTTATACCAGCTAGACCTCTCAGAGTAAACGTCCCATTAAAGTGGCTTACAGGTGAGCTCGACTTAAATAGTGTGCGAGAAGAACTAGTTAAGAACTTATCTACTAGGACCGTTAAGACGCTGCCACCGGGTAGTGTTCTAGATAGGAGATATGATGAAGAGCTCTACGTTTTCGAGTAGAACTTAAAGTAACAGCGCGTTAAACGCTACTAGTATGCCTAGTGCTATCATTAATACCCCAGCTACTCTTCTAATAAAACACCACTCTAATCTACTACTAGTAGCTCTCGCTAACAGGATCCCTATTGTATTAGTCGCTAAGTACCCGAGGATCCCACCAGGTATAATTAAGTAGGGGGTTGACTGTATGAGTGCTAGTGAGAACACTACTAGCTGAGTTTTATCCCCCATCTCCATTAGCAGTATTGTGGTAAAGCAGGCAAGCAGGTTAAATTTACTATTGAACCCTGAACTAGCTGATTCACCGCTGAGTATAATCCAGAAGCCAGCTGATATTAACAATGCTGCAGCTACTACTTGGATTAATTTCAGGTCGAAATACCCCCTGATCACCTCTCCCGCTACAACGCAAATAGAATTCGCAGTTAAAAAAGCAAGTAGAGAAGTCAATAGGACAAGCGTGTATTTACGAGTATTAATGGCGAATAGAGCTGTAGATAGCATTGTCTTATCGCCTATTTCAGCTAAAAACACCGCTACAGCAGAGTTCACGAAAGCGTATATTGGCTCCACGCAATCACCAGTAGTCTCAAAGTAGAAGAATACGCTTTATAAAAACTAGTAATTTAGAGTTTAAGTTACTTATAGTAGATCTTAAAGTAAAATGGTAGCCACGCTACTACACATATAAGCTCTGGTAGAGCTGCTCCCTTCGGTATTTTGAAAATATAGTGGAGCGTCCACGAAGTGATCATTACGAGGACTACAACTACGGCTGTGCTCCTCACTGTTAACGAGAGAGCCCTGTCTAGCGCGCAAATAGCCGTGTAAAACAATAGTCCTATAAAGAACAGTACAGAGACGTAGAAGTGTAGTTTACCATACACCTCGTCGAATACCCCTATAAACATGAGGGTTAGCGCGGAGAACAGGAGTAATATGTTGTAGCGTGTCTTCACGTCTCTACTACTTATAGCGACAGTGTACGCTAAGAGCCCCCCTATAACTAGTCCAGCATTAAATACGGGGGCTACTCCACTCCGAGTCGCGTGGCCGAGATCGCTGAGCGCGTTTTCGAGTACATTGAACCACTCTGACATAGAAGCCGCTATAGCGATAAATGCTAGTGGAATCGCTACTGAGGCTGTGACTAGTATATTCCGCAAGTTAATCACCTCGGAGTTAATTAAGAGCTTATAGTTTATATAGACTACTCCAGTGAGTAGAGCGCTACAGCTCGCACGTGGTTAACGTGATCTCGCTTAAAGGCGTCAAGTGTAAGAAGTGTGAGAGAGAAGCAGTAGTTAGAGTTCCATATGCTAAGCTAAATTTGCGTAGTGAACACTACATTGAGTACTAAGTGCTATTAACAGGTATAAAATGCTGAGAAACGCGAAGAGAGTACTAGTAGCTATTTAAGGCGGAAAAGGCAGCTTAACAGTACTTAAAGTCCTCGCCAAGTACAGGGGGCTCTCGGTGTTGAGATCTACGGGTTTCACATAGATCTCGGTATACACCCAGTATACTAGGTCTCTACGCGGCTAGAGCTAGACCTCTGTACGAGACATACGAGTGGGAGATAAAAATATACTGCGAGCTCACAGGGCTTAAACACGTAGAGGC
>JAJHQQ010000014.1 GCA_020833245.1 Desulfurococcaceae archaeon | reverse complement strand
ACTAGCACTAAAACTGTGTAAAAGCGAAAACCCACTCTGGAACACCACTATAATACTCCTCTCACTGCTAGTAGTAACACTCCTACTAGCAAAGTAAAAGCTAATGTGAACACTACACAAACTCCCCCTCAACCACCTGAAGTGTTAGACAGAAACTTGGTGCCTTTTCTGTCTAACACCTCTACGTAAAACTTCCCTTCGAGCTAGCGGGGCTTCAATACTAGATCTAACAACAGGCTGAGTTATTTGTGATCCGTACGGGGAGTTGCAGATGAAATTCAATTAGTATTGTAAAAGACATTGTGAATAAAGACGTTGCTGAAAATAAAGAGACTTCGAGTTACTTATTGTTTTTAAGCTCTTCAGCTAGTAGTCTCGATGGAAGTGATTTTAGCTAAATAAGATCTCGGACATCTCGTTATACCTTAAGACCTCAATTCCGTATTTCGGCGCCACTCGTAGGATATCTCTGTCCTCAGTTGCTATGGGGGACTTGGTGTTGGTAGCGAGAAATATGTAAGCAGAGTCGTACACCGCTATTTTGTTTTCAATAGCTATTTTCATAACACTCTCGAGGTTCAAAGTGTGAAAACTAAATATGTGTAGTCTCTTAGCGAGCTCTTTTGCAACTATACATACTTGTGTTGCTGTATCATGATCAAGTATCTGGTGAATCGCATGGCTTTTCCAAGCCGCATTACATGCTTCGTAAATTGTTAAGTCTAGAATAGTGAATTCATGTTTTCTCAACGCGGTAACTAAGCGATCGCCGCCTTTCAGAATTAAAGGGAAGTAAACACTAGCATCAATAATAATCATGGAATTACCTCTCTCTACGCTCTTCATCTACTATTTTCGCGAGGTCTTGAACACTTACCTTATCACCAACTCTCTGAGCTATCTCCTTGAGAATTCTAGCTAACTTCTCCTCTTCGAGTCTCTCAGCTTCTTCAAGTAGTTTTCTCTTAATGAAATCTGAGATATCTACGCCGTACTCCTCTAATTTCTTCTTGAGCCACTTGGGTATTCTAACACTAATAACTACACTCACACTCTCACACCACGTATACATTTTGTCTACATTATTAATAAGACCAGTACGAGTTTATCAAGTTAAGTAGAGTACTTGCCGCCCCGAATCCACGAGAGTAAAGCACTTTAAAGTATGCTGGATGCGCGAAGAGACAACTATTTAAATCACCTAGAGGACTGGTAGTAGCGTTTTCTAGTTTGGTGTTGTTGCGGGTCTGTGTGCGTGTTGATAGGTGAAGTGTTAGACAGAAAATTGGTGTCTTTTCTGTCTAACACCTGTGTTGGCTATTTCAATTTGTTTTAGTGGGGTTACTGCTGTGTTGTCTGTGATAGGTTTACGGGTTTTCCTTCTCGTAGTATTATTTCTGGGATTTTCTCCTTGTATTTCTCTAGGAATTCTCTGTCTCTCTCAGGTTTCCTCTTGTTGTCTGCTAGCATTACTACTACTCTGTCTCTCACGGGGTACCAGTGTTTACACTCTGGGCAGTACAGAATGGCTGTTTTAATAGCTATTTTGAGGCACTCGTGGCATGGGTATTCTCTACTCTGCTGTATGTTCTCTCTCAGGTATCCACAGTAGGTCTTGCAGAGTGGTGTTTGAATACCTGCTACCTCAATACTCTGCTTTTCTTCTTCTATTACGTGTATTTCAAGGGGGAACCTCTTACAGTACAGGCAGACTAGTACGTCTAGTCCCCAGTACCTCATTAAGCCCCAGTCACCTCTCTAATAGCCAATTCGACTCTCTCGAGAACACTCCTAGCTACCTCCTCGCTCTTAGCCTCCAACATGACTCTGAGTAGCGGCTCTGTCCCACTCGGACGCACTAGAACCCAGTAGTCTCTAGATATTACTTTAACGCCGTCAACGGTAATAAGCCTCTCACTCTTAAACTCCTCTCTCACTCTCTCAACTACTCTGAGAGCCAGCTCTCTGCTCATAGGGTACTTCTTCTTCACGACATAGTACTCTGGGAGCTCAGAGAACAGCTCAGACGCCCTCTTACCGCTAGTAGCTAGTAGCTCGAGAAACAGCGCAGTAGTCATGGCTCCGTCACGGACATACTGGTGTGAAGGGTACATGAAGCCACCGTTCTCCTCGAACCCGCAGAGAGCGTCCCCCGACCGCCTCATAGCGTGAGCTATGTCAACACTACCAACTTTTAACCACACAACCTCCACGCCTAGGGGCCTCAGCAAGTCCTCGACTAGCGTGCTCGAGGAGACCCCTGTGTACACTTTACCCTTAAGCCCCTTGTAGAGAACGAGGTGCCTAGCCAAGAGCACTGCTGAGCGGTCACCCCAGTGAACTCTCCCCTGGTCATCTATAATAATAGACCTGTCCGCGTCGCCGTCATGCGCTACTCCAAGGTCGCAGTTAAACGCTCTGATAGCGCTAGAAGTCTCGCGGAGGCTCTCGGGAGTCGGCTCGGGGGCTCTCGCCGGCTCGTGGCTTAAGTCCCCGTTTACAACTACTGGTTTAGCTCCCAGCTCGCGAATTAACCTGGGAGTAGTAAGCGCGCCCACATTGTTAGCTGGGTCTACGAGGACTCTGAACCCCCTCTTAGCTACTAGGTGTCTGTCAACGTGGCTGAGAACTGCTCTAATGTAGATGTCGTTTACGCCCGGGTACTTTTGAGTACTCCACGCGGCGCTACGCCAACCCGTGACTCTAAACTTCTCGCTCCAAAAGATCTCCTCTATGACTCTCTCCTCTTCTCTCTCTATCTCAACTCCGTGTGGGCCAATAACCTTGATTCCATTGTACTCTGGGGGGTTGTGACTAGCAGTTATTACTACTCCGCCATCAAACCCCTCGGATTTAACAGCGTACTGAAGCGCCGGTGTGGGTGCGTAGCCGGCATCGTAGACTTTAACACCAGACAGGATTAGCGAGCCGGAGACAATGCTCTTAATAGCTTCTCCTCCAGCTCTGTAATCAGAGCCTATGAGTATTCTCGAGCCCTCTTTAAAGTACGATCCAATAGCCCACGCTAACTTGGCAATAAACTGCGGGTTTAACTCGGATGGCACAATGCCCCTGACACCGTCAGTTCCAAACAGCCTCTTCAACTCACAGATCACCTCTCAATCCTCAGCCTCTTCTAGTACGTCTTCAAGTATCTCGTATATTTCAATACTACCCCTTCTAAGGTCAAATACTGGTGTTAAGCCGCGTTGTTCAATCCAGAGTCTCGCTTTTAGAGAAGCATTAGTCAAGTACCCGAGAGCCTCTTCGACCGCTTCCTCGACGCCTTCACCACTATCACGCATTTCTTCTAGTACTTCGCGCAAGTCCTCTCTGTGCTTAATACTCATGTAGACGAGGTTGCCCCGGAACTCAATGGCTAGGTATAATGGGAGGTTATCGTGTGGAATAGTGATCAGCGTGTCGCTCTCGATTTTAACAGTAAACCCCTGATCTTCAAGATACTTGGCCAAGCCGTAAACACTCAAATACTCCTCCCCTACGTAGTCTATATAAGAACACGTAATAAAAAGCGTCACGTGTAAAAGCGTGGAGCTAGTGGTATTAGCTATGAGTAGTAGTAACACTCTGATCGTTCTCGCGGTGAGCAGTGACGAGGGATTAAAGTGGGCTCTGAGAGTACTCAGCACTAAGAGCTCGAAGAGCTTGTGGCTTGTAGTGGACGAAAAGACTATGAGGAGACTATCAAGGATGAGCATTGTGAAGACTCTGGGCGAGAGAGTGCTAGTATTTAGTGGCAGGAGAGTAGAGGAGTTTTCTCTCAGAGTAGTAGCCCTGGCTAAACCCGACGAGGTGTATTTGTGTGATGAGTCTGGTTCACTAGAGCCGGTAATTAGGTTAATTAGACTCCTGAATGTGAGTATACGTGAGTGCTAGCCTCTACTGTGTATTTCAACTACATCGCCATCCTCGACCACGTGTTCTAGCCCAACTCTCTCCCCCGAGTACTTCGCCGAGGGCCCCCACACCCTCGCGTAGAGGAAGTTCTTGACGAGATCACTGTGAATGCTCTCAGCGACATCTCTAACCGTAGCGCCCCTCCTCAATACTAGTGGCTTTTCAGCTACGCTGCCGCCAGGCGGCTTAGTGTACACTCTTATTATCTCTAACACCCTGTAAATAGAGGGCGCTATCTCATCTAGTCCTCTCCGAGTAACGGTAGATCCGAGTATTACCGGTGCACCGGGCAGAGTGCTCTCCACGTACTCTACTTCCTCTCTACTGGGTTCTCTCAGGTCTGTCTTATTTATAAACACGACTACGGGCTTGTAGACTACTGCTTCAAATAGTGACTGCTCAACGTCGTCTAGTGTTACTTCACCGTAAAGCTTGACATGAGCGTTGTATATGCGGTAGCTCTCGAGGAGCTTTCTGACATCGTCAATTGTCGAGTCGAGGAGCTTGCCCATGAGTGTTACTCTTATACCGGTCTTCCCCGTCCTTGAGACGTCTATTACAACTCTCCCCCTCGGCTTAACTAGTAGTATGCCCTCACTACGCAGGTAGCTTACAATTCTATCTAAGTCCTCGCGAATATTCCTCGTAGCGTCTAGTACTAGGAGAACGCCGTCTGCGTTTCTAGTTAAAGCTACTGTTCTCCTAGCTAGTAGCGTACCGGGCTCTAGTGGAGGGGTGTCTACTAGCTGAAAGCACACGTCCTGATACCTCATTACTCCGGGAACAGGGCTCTGCGTGGTATACGGGTATATTGATATCTCCGTCTTAGCTCCAGTTAAGACGTGTACAAGTGTGCTCTTACCCGAGTTCACTGGGCCTACGACGACTACTTGCGCAGCACCCTCTTTCTCCAGGAAGAAAGAAGGCTTACCCGTAGACTTCTTCCTCCTCTTCTCCTCTTCAAGCTCCTCTCTTAGCTGAGCAAGCCTCTTAGTAGCCCACTCGCGCAGTCTCTCAGTGCCCTTGTGCTTCGGGACAGCCGACAAGAACTCCTCCAACGCCCTGATCTTCTCCTCAACGCTCCTAGCCTCCATAACCTTAATCCACTTAGCCTTAGCCTCAGCTGGGAGATTCGTGGGCACAGCTAACGCCCTCTAATATATTAATAGAATAGTAGTGAGTGTTTAATGCTTAGTCGCGATCTCCCCTCTTAACGTAGTCTAGGAGGCTCTTACCGCTGCTCCTACGCTTCTTTGTAGTGTACCACAGTGGAGCTAGATCTCTCAGTGCTCGCCAACTCCTCCTAATGAATAGTGGGGGCTCTCTGTGCGATGCGTAATAATCGAGTACCCATCTCTTAGTAGAGGGGTCTGTAATGTAGCCAGAGCCGAAGTCTCCGAGTAGACTGCGCAGAGTTTTCAAGTTTAAGTCTCGTGAAACCTTAGCTACAATACTAGCAGCCGCTACAGGCGTGTACTTGGAGTCGGCGTGTGGCTCCATAATTACGTTTACTGGGCGCTGGAAGAGCCCTCTAATACTATTCTCTATGTTAGCGCGGCGACCCTTGATCTCGTCAATGAAAACACTAATTTCGCTCACATTTTCACTAATAGCGCGTGAAACCACGCTGAGAATTCTCACAACAGCCTTCTCCTCTAGAGTGTTCAAGTTCTCGCGGTCTAGTCTAATAGGAGGAATATACACGACTACTACAACTGCGCTCTGGCTAATAATAGACTTGTAGAGGCTGAGCCTCCTACTGGGAGAGAGGAGTTTACTATCACGTACTCCTAGACGCGCTAAGTCTTCAAAGACACCCGGAGTTGAAGCCACACCAGCTACTACCATGTCTCCCAGTACAGGCCCCCTACCAGCTTCATCAATACCCACGTAGTATGCCTTCACAGTAGTCAACCAGTACAGTCTAATTGAATTCTACGCCGAGCTAAGACTATAAGCTACGGGGTATAATGGATAGCATAAACTCGTATCCACTTGCTGAAAGCGCGGCGAACCACTCTTAGTGATTATGGTTTCTTCCCGCTCTATAGGGAGCTTCTAGGTTATAAGGGGGAATATCACTACTAGCTGTGAGAGGAGGTGTTAGTATGAGTAGCTTTTACGAGAATCTCGAGCTCTGGGTGAAAAAACAGGAGGAGGTCAAGGAGTTATTTGGAAAAGCCGAGGAGAACTACGATAAGGCGGACAGGCTGACACTAATAACTCTCACTAGGCTAGCGTTTCACCAAATGGAGAGGACTATTGAGGCGTTTGACAACTGGTTGAAAGACCCTATGATAACTGTTCACATGCCGCGGGAAATGCTAGTGGATCTCTGGAGTAGAGTGAGAAAGGTTCTATATGAGCTAATAGACATTGACGTAGAGCACACTAAGAAGTTTACTGAGCACTTAAAAGACCTGGAGGCTAAGGGATTAATTAACCCACTATTCACGTCGAGACTTGTAAGTGACGAGGAGAAGAGGCAGAGAAGGCCAACTGTGACTATTTAGCGCCTCGCTCTACTCTTTAAGTCTATTTCAACGTCTACAGGGGCTACTTTAGGGTATAGTGCCTCGTAGAGCTTTTTAATAGTGTCTTCCTGGCTACTAATTACAGGCGCGACTTTGCTCAGAAGCTCTCTGCCCAAACTAGTAACAACGAGCTTCTTGTTGCCTGCAACCTCGACTAGCCCAATGTACTTTAGTAGTGTTAAGTCTCCGAGCAGGTCCCTGCTAGTTGGAGTGTTACCTACAACTACAAAGTTATACCCAAGGTTAAACCCGTTTTCCCTCATTAAGTACACGAGGTTGACGAGGGCCTTTTCACTTATACCGCTCTTAGCGAGAGACACTATGTAGAGTAAAGTTACTAGTCTAGGGTTTTTCTCTACTTCACTAAGTGTCACTACGTGTCTCGTGACTATTTTCACATCTTTACTCTTCTCCGCACCACTAACAGGTGTAGCTACTTTCTGCTTTTTAAGACCACCCACTCACCTCACCCCCCTTCTTTTCCAACAGTAGTTGACTCGCTAATAAGCGTAGTTGGACTAGTACACGCTGATTGCCCGTGAATTAATAGAACTGTAGCCTTGTATTTCAACAGCTCCTCGTGATCCGCGTAGGCCAGGAAGCCGCGTGGATCAACAGTGTATTTTTTCACTAGGCACGTAATGCTCTCAGTCTTTAACATGGATTCTCGTTTAAGCTCTAATTCAACACTCATCGATATGCTCTTTACGAGCTCTTCGAGCCTTGAAGTGAACTTGTGAGATCCGGTGAGGGACACTACGATCACATATGTGATTGAAACAGCTGAGAGGAATAATCCGAGAAGCACATCGCTAATACTACTACTTATAGCCGCTATGAGGAGTCCACTAGTGCTGTTCACAATTAATCCTATTTGAGGCGAGTAGAATAGGAGTAAGAGTGCTGTTATAGAGAACGAGAAGCCCGCGATCACGAGATACGAGAATACTTCAATTAACTTGAAAGCACTAACAGCGAGGCACATTATAACTGGGAGACTTAGTTGAATTCTCTCAGATATGTATGCTTTTTTAAGTGACTCTGTAAAATCCACGAGGTCTTCTCTAATACTCGGGAGGAGACGGTGTAAGTGCGTCTTACCGCCACGGGTTTTAGTTGTATTAATGAGCTCCTCTATAGAGCTATATACTTTAACGTACTTGTTCCAGAGAGACCTACTTGGAATCAGGGGCTTCTTTACCTCCTCTAGCCTCCTCTTTAACTCCAAGAGCTCTCTCTTATACAGGGATGACTCCTCAGTTGACTCTAATAGGCTTATAAGCGTGTCTAACTGCTTTAAGAGATTATCTACTAGTAGACTCACAGTTTAAAGCCCCTTGCTCACTACAGCGTTAATGTCTGAGTTTTTATTACGTATTGCTCTTTAAATACATTTAGACGAGTCCACGAATACTAAGTTTTTAAGGATATTATAATTGCTCAAAATAACTGGAGTAAGTCTCCTAAACTAGGTGTGCGCCGTGAGTGGTGCGCCTGGCATTCGCGTAGAGCCGGTTATAAGGAGGAGAATAGGTGCTCACAGCCACATAAGAGGCCTAGGCCTAGACGAGAAGGGCAGGGCTATTTTTAAAGCAGATGGTTTAGTAGGCCAGCTTGAAGCCCGAGAAGCGGCTGGAATAGTTGTTAAAATGATTAAAGAGGGGAAGTTCGCGGGGAGGGGCGTACTGCTTGTGGGTCCACCAGGTACTGGTAAAACTGCTCTAGCAGTGGCTATTGCTCGAGAGCTAGGTGAAGACACCCCCTTTGTCTCTATGAGTGGTAGTGAGATCTATAGTTTAGAGAGGAAGAAAACAGAGGTTTTAATGGAGGCTATTAGGAGCTCTCTCGGTGTGAGAGTTAGAGAAGTGAGGAAAGTCTACGAGGGAGTAGTTAAAGAGGTTAAAATTAGAAGGGCTAGACACCCCTTAATGCCGTACTACGCGGTTCCAGTAGAGGCTAAGATAACGCTTGCTACGAAAGACGAGGAGGTTACTCTCACAGTGCCTGAAGAGGTTACTCAACAAGTTGTTGAAATGGGTATTAGAAAAGGAGATGTTATATGGATTGACGCTGAGACGGGGAGAGTTCACAGAGTTGGGAGGACAAAAGAGCTTGAGAGCGCTAAGTCATATGATATTGAAGTGAAAAGAGTAGTTGAAATACCTAGAGGCCCCGTCAAGAAGGAGAAGGAAATTGTGAGTGTTATTTCACTACACGACCTCGACTTGTACTACTCGGCTCAGAGGAGTATTATTAGTGTATTCGGGTTTACCCTTGAGCGAGAGATATCACCCGAGGCTAGGAGAGAAGTTGACCAGTTAGTTAAGAAGTGGCTGGATCAGAAGAAAGCAGAGCTCGTTCCAGGAGTTTTCTTCATAGACGACGCCCACATGCTCGACATTGAGTCCTTTAGTTTTCTGAGTAGAGCTATGGAGAGCGAGTTTGCACCAATAATAATACTAGCAACTAACAGGGGTTTTGCGAGAATAAGGGGCACGGACATTGAGTCGCCTCACGGAATACCACTAGACCTCTTAGACAGGCTCTTAATTATTCCGACAAGGCCTTACACAGCGGATGAGATCAGGGAGATCATTGAGATAAGGGCTGAGGAGGCTGAAATAGAGATCTCTCCTGAAGCCCTCGAGAAACTCGTGGAGATCGGCACAAAGACTAGTCTAAGATACTCTGTCCAGCTCCTCGAGCCAGCTAGAATACTAGCCGAGGAGAGAGGGTCTAGTAGAGTAGAAGTCGAAGACGTAGAGAGAGCAAGGAAGCTCTTTGTAGATGTAAGTGTTAGTGTTGAGTACTTAAAGAAGTACGAAAGCATGTTCTTAAAGTAGCATCTTCGAGCTAAATACACTCAGCTCTATAGGCCAGAACACTCTCACTCTTAGCTTTTCGCAAAATCTCTAAGACATCACGGTCCGATAAGTCCCTCCACTCCTTGTACGCATCTGCAACAGCGAATAGAGGACCAGACCTCGGGTTTAAACAGTAGACTTCATCGGCTTCTCTAGCCACTCTCTCCGCGGATTCCCAGCTACACGTGGGAACAGCTACGATAACTCTACTCGCACCTATTTTTCTGAGGAATCTAGTTGCAGCAATCATTGTGAAACCGGCTGCAATGCCATCGTCAACAACTATAGCGCTTAACCCTGCTAGAGGAGAGTACTCTTCACTACACCTATACAATTTTAATCTACGTTTAACTTCTAGTAACTGTTCATCAACTGATCGACTGATCTCCGCTGGAGTAAGCGCCAAGTCCTCTGCGAGGACTTCATCGTAGAAGTAGGATCCATCCGGTGAGACCGCTCCAAACCCCGCTTCTCTATTCCACGGTATTAGTAGCTTTCGACACATGAGGACATCTAGTTTAGTACCCAGGGTCTTTGCTACGACGTATCCTACTGGTACACCACCAGCTGGAATAGCGTACACGAGATCTCCTCTCACACTCAGAGATCTAAGCCAATTAGCCAGCTTAACACCCGCGTCTAGCCGGTCACTAAACACGTACACCAGCTCCTCGAACTCGCTATTTACAATAACACGCATACAGGTACCTCACTCACAGTAATATAAATAAAAACTCGCGTATATCCTTTGATCTTAGGGATTTATGCACTGATTCGTAAGAGTAGTATAACGATACAAGTGTAAGGGGCGATCACGGGTTTGTTTTTATAATCGGCTGGATACGATAATGTATTTACAGTGTGCTCTGAACTTGTAGGTGTCGTAACAATTCATGGTTAAACTTGGACTTATATACAGGAGCCTACTTAACGAGGACTTCTCGGTTTTACAGGTAATGGAGAAGTTACACTCCAGGCGCGAGTATGTTCCTCTTAATTTACTAGAGAAAATGAGTGGTTTTCACGAGGAGAAATTAGTTCTCATACTGAGTAAACTACACTCTCTGGGCTTAATTAAGGGGGAGACTATTAGCGACGAGAAAATGTACAGGTTGACTTACACCGGGTACGACATGTTAGCTCTCAGGTCTCTCGTAACCCGCAACGTTATCGAGGCGCTTGGAGACAAGATTGGAGAGGGTAAGGAGAGCGAGATTTACGAGGGCTTAGCTCCCGGTGGGGTACACGTAGCGGTGAAGTTTCTGAGGCTTGGTAGAACTAGCTTTAGAAAAACAGCTAGGGTGAGAGACTGGGCTCTCCGATCCTCGCTCTCATGGTATAAGCAGTCCGTGATAGCTGCTGAGAGGGAGTATAAAGCTCTCAGAGAACTAGTAGTACATAGGGCCCTAGTCCCAGCCCCAGTTGGCTATAGTAGACACGTTGTTGTAACAGGGTACATTCGTGGCGTTGAGCTCTACAAGAAGCCGGATCTATCTGACCCGGCAGAAGTATTAATGAACATTCTCGAGACACTAGCTATAGCTTATCACAAGGCGCAGATAGTTCACGGAGACCTCAGCGAGTACAATATTCTTGTTGAACACGAGAGCGAGAAGCCATACATAATTGACTGGCCTCAGTACGTCTATAGAGAAGACCCTAGAGCCAGCGAGCTACTCAAAAGGGACGTCTCGTACACAGTGAGGTTTTTCAAAAAGAACTACAAAGTAGATATTACTGAGGACAGCGCGTTAAAACTAGTATTAGAGTACAGTTCAAAATAAATTCGGAAATTAGGGGAGATGGTCCTAATACGTGGTAACAGTATATTAGGTTCTCGTGAACTAGTATTTACGCGGGGAGAGTTATCGTTACTGTTATAGGAGTAGACATAGAGCCAGGCAACTCGCCGCGCTCTACAAGGGCTCCTAAGTACGCGGTTGTAGTGTTAAAAGACGGTACTGTGTACAGAGAGCTGGAGGGCGTTCCATTCTACGGTGTAATTAGGCTTATTCTCGAGTACCACGCTGATATACTCGCAGTTGACAACTTAAACGAGATTGTTAAGAGTCCTCGAGAAGTAGCAGTTCTCTCAAAGCTAATCCCATCGTGGTGTAAAGTAATTGAAGTTGCTGGAAGCGAGCAAAGCCTTGTCGAGGTAGCTAGGAAATTCAATATTGAATCAGCTCACTTAACTCCACTACAGGCTGCGCGAGTATCCGCCTACGCTGCTCTACGGGGTATTGGACGCGAAGTCAAGTTACATGTTAATAGAACATACATCGCCGTGTCTAAGGGGAGGACGCCTACTCAGGGTGGTAGTAGTAGTGAGAGGTTTAAGAGGGGGATAAGAGCCTGTGTGCTGAGAACAGTAAAAGAGATCAGGGAGTTGCTCGACAAGAGCTGTTTAGACTACGACCTCTTAGTTAAGAGGAGTAAGGGTGGTCTCGAGAAAGGGCTCTTTGTGGTTTACGCTCCAGTAGAGAGAGTACGTGAAGTTGTCTCTCCACTAAAAAGCCGGAATATTAAGATATCCATAAAGCCCGTAGTCGCGGACTCTCAACTAGATGAGAAGTCTACGAGCAGGTTCGTTATTCTTGGAGTAGACCCCGGAACTACTGTTGGAGTGGCTGTTTTAGACTTTAAGGGGTATCCGCTCCTTGTAACTAGTAGTAAAGTGCCGGATAGAGAACTCATAGTTAAAAGTGTGTTAAGGCTAGGTAAGCCTGTTATTATTGCAGTAGACACGTCAAAGCCTCCAGATTTCGTTAAGAAACTAGCATCTAATTTAAACGCAGTAATTTACACGCCAGAGTACGATATTCCGGTTGAGGAGAAGCAGAAAATAGTGTCTGACTACACTACTCTCTACAATGTTGAAATACCGGATTCACACGCTAGAGACGCTCTAGCTAGTGCTGTGAAGGCTCATAGGTCGTTTAAGCCCCTAATCGAGGAAGTAGAGTCTAAGACTCGGGGCCTACGCGGCGTTGTTAAAGAGAGGATTATTTTAGAGGTGCTTAGGGGTAAGAGCCTAGTAGAAGCGCTTGACGAGTACTTTAAACACGCTTTGTCGCGTAGTTTTAAACAAGAAGAGAGCAGGCAGGAGTCTGTTAAAGTCGGTAAGAGCAGTGTAGATGAGAGTAGTTTAAGGAAACTGCAGTCTAGAATACTCGAGCTAGAGGGCATGGTTAAGAAGCTCGAGGGGGAGGTCAAAGCTAGAGACAGGGTAATAGAGGAGTTGAAGGCAGAGCTCTCGTCGCTGAGAAAGAGAGATCTCAGTGAGGAGTGCGCGAGGAGAATTCAAAGTCTACTATTAGAGCTAGACTCGCTCAAGAAGTCTCTACTTGATAGAGAAGCCAAATTAAGCTCACTACAAGAACGCGCTGCTCTCATTGAAGACGCGTTGAGCAGGGTAATTAAAGGAGAGTTAGTTGGCACAGTTAAAGCTAGTAGTTTAAGAGAAAACGCGTGTACTCAGCTACCAGTATACTTGGACGACGCTAGGTACTTAACTAGTAGTCTACTTGAGTGTATTAAGAGAAGTAAATCTGCTCTCATAGTGCCCCCCGGGTTTAAACTAGACTGGAGAAGTGTAAAAGTCCCCTTAGTAGAGGCTACTCCACTATTAGAGCTCAAAGAGTACGCGTTTTTCTCGCCGAGTGTGCTGTCTAATTTGAGCTCTCATTGGAGGGTAATTGAGAACTACGAGGCCGAGGAGAGGAGAAAGAAAATACTAGAGATTATTGAAGAGTACCAGAAGTCTAGGAGATCTCAGAACAAGATTACCTGATCGTTAAGTATTAGCTCAGTTACTTTTCTCACATTACTAAGCTCTTCGTCAACTATACTTATAATATCGCTCTTAACGTGTCCAGGTATCTCTGTTACATTGAAGTCTCTGGGTATAGCCTTAACGCTAGCTATAAGTGGCTCATTTATGGGCTTTCCTATCTGGCTAAGTATCTCGATGTAAATGTCGCTGAAGAGGTGCTCGTAGTTCTTGTACACTTTCTCAGCTATGATCTTTGCGAGCACGTTGTATATTTTACCCACGTGATTAACCGGGTTTTTACCGGCAGTAGCCTCTAAGCTAATAGGCCTCATAGGCGTTATTAGCCCATTAGCTCTATTTCCTCTACCAGTAGCGCCGTCATCTCCGTGCTCAGCTGAAGTTCCAGTTACGGTTATGTAGTAGATGTCTTTCTCTTCAATATCAGCTGTGTTCACGTTGACTTCTACACCGTAGTCTGGGACTATTTTGTGGGCTAGTGCTTTAACTTCTTCTATCACGTTGTTCTTGATGTTCTTGTACTCCTGCTTGTCGCGCACTTCTCTATCAATAATAGCAGTTGCTATCGTTAACACGATGTGCTTGTCTTTTCTAAGCCCCATTACTTTAATGTCTTCACCTACAGCCGGGTACTTCTTCTTGAAGTCTCTACTGTTTAGTAGCCTCTCAGTCTCGTAGACTAGTCTCTCTAGAGGTGAGAGGGGTGCAAACCCCACTCCTATACTAGTGTCATTTGCTAGTGGAACTTGCTCCTTACCCTTCTCAAATACTGCTACGAGGTCTGTGCTCCCCTTCCTAATCTTGTAGTCTACGATAACGTGGCTCTCCGGGTCTAGGTACCTGAAATTAGACTTAATCCACTCCTTTACAGCCTCAACTACTAGTTTACCAAATGGAACCTGGTATGTGGCTCCTCCTATACGCACGTCCGTGGTGGCTCTACCAGCAACGATAATGTATATGGGCTCGACTACTACTCCTCCCCCGAAGCGGGGGCTTGCTTGCCCCCCAACTAGTAGTGTCTTGTCTAAGTTGTGGTGAAGCAGAGTGTTAAATTCTTTTAAGTAGTACTTACATAGAGCTCTAGACGCGACCTCGCTGGCGGCGTCAGCTATGTAGTCTGGGTGACCCAGCCCCTTTCTCTCCACGAGCTCTACTCTCATGTCTTTAACGCTCTGCATACGCAGAAGCTCAAACTCAATGTTTCGAGTCATCACCCACTACACCCCTGTGTGAGCATCTTATCTAACTAATTACAGGGCAATTTTAACTTTTAATTATTAAACCTCGCACTTGTCGACTCCCATACCAGTACCCGCCTCAATTACTCTCAAAGGCCCTGGTAGCAGGCTTTCAAGGGCATTTTCAACGCCCGAGTACAATACGCCTGTCCTCCTATAGGCGTAGTCTAGTAGCCTACTCGCAACTTCTCTCTTAGCACTCTCGATGCTCAACTCGCCCGGTATGATGACCACGTAGGAGAGTGAAGTCTCCTTAATAGTGTCCGGGTTGCCGACTAATACTTTAACGTACTCCCCGTAGACCTCGTCGCAGTAAAGCCTCAACCCGACTCCAAGTACTAGTGGTACTCTCAAGTAGTTTCTAGGGCCGTAAACCATGAAGGCGCCTTTAGAGAGGTACTCGCCTGAGGGTGGAGACTTCGAGACCTGGTTTCCGAGAACCCAGTATACGTCGACGTAGCTTAGCCCCTCTCTCCACGCCCTGGAATAACACGCAGCTATTACAGCTGCGTCGAAAATATCTCTCTCAGCAGGCTCTCTACTCCCCCTTAACAGCACTGTCGCAGGGGCTCCGTGAATATCCGCGTGTAGAAATATATCGCTATTACCCAGATACCTCTTAACGATAACCTCATTTTGCGAGGCGTCTCTCCCAGCAATAACTATAAAGCCTCCGCGCGTAATTGTCCACCTGTACTTCTCAAACCAGAGTCTAGGTGCTAGTTTACTGTAAACTTTTACTTTAAGTTCCTCCTCAATTTTAACAGAGCTCTTTTTCATCTCTTCTAATACCTCCTCAGCTCTCTCTATTTTACTAGCTAGCTCACCTCTCCTCTTCTCTAGTTCCACTACTTGTTCATCTAGGCTCTTTCTAACACTAAGGCAAACCTCTCTACCGTGTAAATCCAGGCAGACTACACCCCTATTCTGGTCTACTCTCAGTGGACCGCACTCCCCTACAGCCTCCCACCCACTAGTCCTCTTAACTCGTATCACGCAGTTAAAGATCTCGTTTACGTAGCTGTAGTTCTCGTAGATTACTCTGAGTACTCCACTCACATCCTCGTATTCTCTCCTTATTCTCTCAATGTTCTCAATTTGCTCTTCAATTCTGCTTCTCTGGGCTTTTAACGCCTCTTCTAGCTGGCGCCTTCTCTCTTCAGCCTCTAATTGTGATTCGAGACTACTAAAATAGGCGTCTATAGCGTTATTTAACTCTACTGGTATTACCTCTCTATCATAGACTTCTTCGAAAAGTCTCGGTTTAAAAGCCGTGTAGAGTTCGTAGTTGTTCTCGTGCTTTACAAGGTATGCTTGACCACGCAGGCTCTCGCGTAGAAGATCCTGGTACGCCTCAACGAGCTTCTCGAGGTCACTTCTACTAATATTACTGGGCTTCTCGTTCTTTTCTCTAATTAGACCAGACCTCAGGAGAATCTCCTCGGCAATGTAACCTGGAAGACCCCACTCACTAACTACTCCACGCACTAGGTCTTTCCCCGCCATTAAAGCACTCACAAGCTCCTCGCTAGTATTGACTAGGGGCGAGAGGCCCCCTGTGGGAGGGGGATTATACTTTACTCCAACTCGAATAGCCCTGTCTCTCAACTCCACAAAGCGCGACGCGTAGAGTATTTTGTCATCAATACTAGTCACAGCCCAAACTCCTCTAGGTATTATCTCTATGTAGTGTCTAAGCGTGTGGTTGCCTCTGCGAGTTTCAAGTACAACTACTCTCTCCCACCAGGGCTGTGAAATACTAGTTACTTTCCCGCCTCTAACGTGGGCTCTCAAATAGCTAGTGAACTTGTCAATGCTCTTACTACTAGGCTCAATAGTAGAGAAGTGGATTCTCTGAGACGGCTCAATTTTAAGTAGCTTATCTCCACTCTTACACCGAAGTTTAATTAGCCAGTAGTACTTTGCCCTGTAGGCGTTATCGATAATACACCCTGTGAGAGCCTCACCGTAGAGGCGAATCCACGCGTAAATGTCGACTATATCCATAGACTTCTTAATCAAGACTACTCTCCCGGACAATACAGGATCACTATAAAACCTAAAATCCCTAAGCTCTTTTAAACCACAGTGTGGATGGTTAATTTGAGGACTATTAAGGCCTTCATGGAGAAATTGAGCGTAGAGGACAGAATTGTTCTATTTAGATTCCTAGTAGGGGTACTCTACGGGCTAATTGTGTACTTAGCTTCACTATTCACGCAACCAGCGCAGTTAACCCCTATAGCGTGGTCTGCCTCGGTAATGGCATACTACGCTACAGTA
>JAJHQQ010000062.1 GCA_020833245.1 Desulfurococcaceae archaeon | reverse complement strand
GTTATCCCTAAGAGATCTGAGGAGGCTGTGTAGTTTCTCAGTCTGAGAGCTCCTCTTCACGTACTCTGCTGGTTTACTACTCATCACTCACAGATTACTATATTTGACCATTTTATTTAGTTTCAACGCTTAGTCTTGTTGATAATGTAGTCTACTATGTGGTCTGGTGGGTTTATACCGGTAGCTTTACGTAGCCCCTCCCAGTGTGGAAAGGCGTTTACTTCTAGAATGAAGTACTTTTGCGTAGAGGTATCGTAGGCTATGTCTACGCCGGCGTACTCTAATCCCAGTATTTTAGTGGCTTTCAACGCGAGCTCGTAGACCTCTGGCTCATCTTCCGCTCTAACAGCTACACCCTGCGCTCCCTGTGCAATATTAGTCTTCCAGTAGCTACTAACTCTCTTCATTGCGCCTATTACTTGGTCTCCTACGACGAAGGCTCTGTAGTCGTAGCCTGGTTTCTCGAGGTATACTTGATAGTAGCTCGGAATACCAGTGTTCTTTAAACTACGTGAAATAGTAAAAGCGGTGTCTGGGTCACTTATTAGAGTGCTCCCTAAGCCGAGACTACCCATTATAGGCTTTAACACGGCTCTCTTCTTACTAGTTACAAAGCGCATAGCTGAGAAGGGGTTTTCTGTGATGAGAGTCTCAGGTACCGGAATACCGTGTGCGTGGAGTCTGAGAAGACACCTCCACTTGTCTCTAGCTATAAATGATGCTGATGGGTCATTTATAACGGGGATTTTCTGTGCTAGTGCTTCTAAAACTCCGAGTCTTTTCATAAAGACTTCTAAGCTTAGAAAGAACCCGATATTTCTAAGTATAGCACTGTCAACGCTCACTTCGTCTCTACCGTGGTAGACAAGGACATCTCTACCTTTAATTACAGCGTCGAGTATGTGTGCTTTTAAGTAAACCGGAGTGTGATTTTTCCTCTCAATAGCCTCTATAAGCTCTAGTGCCGACTTGGGGGGCGTGCTCCTGTACTCTATTACCGCTATTTTCACCTATACCACCTAGTAGCAATGAGAGCGTACACTAGAAGAAATACACACATAGAAGTAGCCGTCATCACGGAGAGCAGGGTCTGCGATATGAGTACGCCTAGTGAAGCCCCTATGCTGCTTGATAATACAACTAGTAGTATCACACTGTTTAATTCTCTTATACTCGTAGTCTTCGCGCAGTGAGCCATGAGAACTACTAGCACTACAGCGTATAGAGTCAAACCAACAGCAAAATTGCCATAGCTAATTGGAGACGCAACCAATGTAGCTGACGCGGCTGCGAGCAGTAGTAGTAGTAATGCTAGCTTTTTACCAGTTAATCTCAAATAGCCCACCACGTATAAGCTGTTTTGAGTGTCTTATAAATTCCTTGATGAATTAATTACCATTACCTATGTAACTAAGCATACAACTAAACGGTGCTAGGTCACTCTTTACACGGATATAGGAGGTAATATGAGAGCATTGCTACGTAAATAGCGGCTTCTAGTGGGTCGGTGTTTAGTATTAGCTCGTGTATTGAAAAGGGGGCTTTAGTCTTGCATTCTCTACTCACACGGTCTTCTACGCTCGATAAGACTAGAAGTGTCTTCTTAGTGGTGTCTAATAGCTCTAGGGGGGTGTAGTAGGCGAGTATGTTGTTTTTTCTCAGTGAGTATGTGAGAGTGTACGCTGATGGTTCTAGTATTCTAGTTGACGTGATGAACACGGGCTCTTTTGAGTCAGCTAATTCTTCTAAAAGACCCCTGTATTTCTCTACGAGAGAGCTTAGTACTAGTGCAAAGCCCTCTTCACTGTGCTTAGCAAGCCTTAATCCCCTACTCTGGAGGCTACTCCTGTATTTTCTCGCGAGTGCGTGAAATACTGAGAGTCCTAGTAGTAGCGATGCCTCTACCGGATTGCTGGCACTATAGGTGTTTACACCGTAGTGCTTTAGTAGTGCACGAAGCCTGTCATCTAGGGGTGTGAGTGAGAAGGCTAAGTAGTCGTAGTTAAGTACTCTTATTGCCTGTAGTGCTGGAATTAGCTTGGAGTACTCCTCTGTGCTGAAAATGATAATCGACCCTCTTTCCCTGTAGGGTAGTAAGTGGAGTGATGTTTCTTCAACTTCTCCAATTATACACTTCGAGTTACTCGACACTGTGTGCAAGTACCAGTATAGGATACTAGCCGGTAAGTAGCCTAGTCCCGTGTAGGATGCGTAGAGGTCTCCTGGGGCTTTACTTAAAAAATCCTCAATGAGAATGGAGTACTCTCTGGCTTTTTCTTCTACGAGTTTAAGAGAGTCCTCAGCTCTACTTAAACAAGAGCTGTTTCTAAGCTTTTGCAGCAACTGCATTCTCTCTCATCTGGTGTACTAGGTAGTAGCTCTACTATTCGTGGTATTAATTTCTTGACTTTAGCAGTGTTCTCGCTCATTGTCCTCATGACCTCTTCGGCTGTAACAGGCTTCTCAGCCCACACGTCGTAGTCTGTTATCATGGCTATCGTCGCGTAGCATATTTGAGCCTCACAGGCCAAGCTCACTTCGGGGACGAGAGTCATGCCTATTATATCGGCTTTAAAGACTTCTTTCCACACTCTACTCTCAGCCCTAGTGCTGAAACGCGGGCCTTCAATACACACGTACGTGCCCTTACTGTGAACTCTTATATCGGGGAACTCCGAGGTTGCTTTCAGGATAATTTTTCTCAAGTGCTCGCAGAATGGGTCAGCTGTGCTTACGTGAGCTACGACACCCCCCTCGAAGAAGGTGTGAGGTCTTATCCCCTTAGTCATGTCTATAAACTGGTCTGGTACAACGAAATCACCTGGCTTGTAGTCCCCTCTGAGGCTGCCAACAGCCGAGACCGCTAGTATCCACTTCACGCCTAATGTTTTCAAAGCCCAAATATTAGCCCTGTAGTTCACTCTGTGGGGAGGCAATCTATGCCCGCGTCCATGCCTAGCTAGAAAAGCCACTTTTCTACCTTTAAGTTCTCCAATCACGATGTTATCGCTTGGCATACCATACGGGGTGTAGACTTTTAACTCTCTAATATTCTCTATGCCGGGTAATTCGTAGAGACCACTTCCCCCGATAATGCCTATTTCAGCCTTAACGGGGGGCTCTACTAGCATTTACACTACACCACTAGCCTATAGACTCCTCTACTCTCGTCGTGTTTTACAACACCCTTCTCTAATAGGACTTTCAGCGCTCTTTTGTAGTATGCTTCACCTACGTCAATGCCGTACCACTCTTTAAAGCCACTTGTAATCTCGCTGTAAGTCCACTCTAACTTGCCAGTCTCCTTGTAGGTCTCTGTGAGCATTCTCTTAATAAACTGGTAGGTGTCTTCTAGCCTAGTCCACGGGTACTGGAACCAAATCCACTCTTTAACCTCAATGTAGTAGTAGTCTGGTTTAAATTTAGCTACGGGGCTAATCCACTGCAAGGCAGCGGTCTTCACGTCACTGGGCTTCCAGTTGGCTTTAATGTAGTCCCTGGCGAGCATTAATGTCTCCCCGGTGTCTACAATGTCGTCTACAACTAGGACTCTCAGTCCACTAGCATTTACGGTGTAAGGGTACTTGAGAATAGCTCTCTCCTCGGCTTTCGCGGCTTCAGTCCAGTGTTGACTCTGAATACT
>JAJHQQ010000061.1 GCA_020833245.1 Desulfurococcaceae archaeon | reverse complement strand
ACTAGAGCTAAGTATAGTACTAGTAGTGCTATAGGGTAAGCGTAGACCTCTTTAAGGTAAGCAGACGTGAAAACCACAAATGGCGAGTAGACTAGTAGAGCTAGTAAACCACTAGTCCTAGAAGCACTATCAGCTAGTCTCCCGAGTAGCAAGTAGAGGAGAATAGATAATGTAAGCACTAGGAGCGGTGCTCCCATGTAAGCGTAAAAGAAGTAGACGTCTAAACCGGTTACTTCTGTGTACACTAGTGATGAGAGCACAGCAATAGGCCACTTAGCGTGACGCTCCTCAATGCTGAATACTCTGATTTGAGGCTCAGCGGCGAGTAGTCTTGTTAATCTAATTAGAGGCCACGAGTCAGTTGAGAACACTGCACTATTTACTAGTGCTGGTATAGTCCTGGTAGCTGAGACCAGGATAAGCGCGAGTACTAGTAGTTTACTCAACTTCACGGTGAACACCGAGAGCTAAGCCGAGGTTGAAGAGTACTAGTAGTCCCAGGTAAACTAGGAGGAATAGCTCACTATGTCTCCCAGTTTTAAACACGTAGCCTAGCACACTCAGAGTAAAGAACTCAACGCGAGTATACAAGGCGAGCGAGAACACGTACGCAATAGTAGACACCGTGAGCCCTAATAGTAAAGTTGCTAACAGGAGGTGCCTCTTTGAAACACCGATTACTCTGAGTACTCTCAGGCTACTACTTGTTCTCCTAGCAAAATCTAAGCCGAGAATAACTAGTCCTATTAGACTGGCAACAGCTACTGTGACAGCGAAGTAGAGTATGTAATCCCTCTGTAAGCCAAAGCCAGTAATATACGCCTCTGTGAGAGCCCTGTAGAGAACTACGCGCGTCTTGTTATCACCTATACGGGAGAGAACGGCTACAATGAGCCCTGCGAGTCTAATCTCACCGGGCTTTACTCCCAGAGCTTCTAGTACTCTACTCTGAGCCTCACTACTACCCTTCACTACAATGTAAGAGTAGTAGCCTTTTGTAACGCCTCTAATTCTCGCGACGAGATCATATGACGCCTCGAGCACGTACCCGGTGGTGTACCCGCAGACCTCTAAGTAGTAGACCTCACCAGTAAACACAGAGGACACTACTACGTGGTCTCCAATAGTGACTCCTAGTTGACGCGCTATATCAGCACCGACAAGTACACAGCTACTATTTAAATTTACACTAGTACTCCTCAAAACAAAGAACCCCCCGTTAACCAAAACGGGAGTTACGAGATAATACTCTACTGTAATGTCAGTAATACTTGAAAGCCTACTCTCAATATCACCCCTATACACTAGTGCTGTGAGCGGCGAGAAGCCCTTACTAGTAATAATAAGCCCCTCCTCTACGCCTAAAACACCCTCGTAAAGCCAGAGTAGTGAGTTGAGAAGACCAAGTGCTACGAGTGAGAGCCAACTCACTAGTGTGAGAGTGAGAACCGCGTATGCTACGAGGTGCTTTCTAGTAGTTAAAACCACCTTGTAGGCTACTAAAGCCACTTACTAACACCTCTACTAGCTAGCGGAGCCACGAGAACACCCAGTAAAACCTCAAGTAGAAGTAGAGGTATTGCGCTGAGTCTGAGAGCCGGGTAAGGCAACACGACTATGTAGCTGAGCACTGACCACGCAGTGTACACTAGTACTACTCCTAGAGCACACACGTAGAAAACCACTATTATGTAAAGGACTATTAGAGTAGTAGTGGTGGAGAAGTAGAGGTTGCGAGCACTAACACCAATATTAACTAGAACTCTCAAGTCAACACGTAGAGACTCTACTACACGTCTCTGAGCAGCGTATATTACAGGTAAGTAGACAATGCTGAGCACTAACACCCACAACTCAGCAGTACGAAGCAAATTGCTCTCAATGCTCTCAACAGTATCTAGTAGAATCCTACTCCGAGAAGCTAGGCAGAGATACTTATCTAGATGATAATTCACGCTACTAGTAACTAAGAGCACTGTATTAGAGCCCCATGAACCAGCAACACTGTACTCTCCAGTAGCATTATTCAATCTAACTACAACTAAGCTGGGCTTTCCAATATCACTATAGATATCTCTCGGTAATACCACGTAGCTACTCGCAGTGTAGTTACCCCTAGCTAAGCCCAACACCCCTAGTACTCTATCAGGGTTAGCACTAACTATTAGTATAGGAGCTCTAAGCACACTACTATTCACCATAATAGAGCCCTCTACTATTCCAGCTGAGTAGCACTCTTCACTACTCCTAGTGTTAGAAAAAAACAATACTTGCTTATCCTGCATTAGGCTAGTGTACTCGAGGCTACTTATACTAGGCGTTGAGAAGAGGACTACTAGTAGGAGTACTGGGGCTAGAGTAGATATTAATAGAGTAGTGTATAAGCTCCTCCTAATAGCCGAAACTAATAATGTGCTCACTGCTACTAGAATCTCCAAGACACTACTCCTCAATAACCACTTAGTAACTCTAATGTGGTTAAATTAAAACTACTAGTTTAAGTCCTCTTTGAACTAGTACTTAGTACTCTACTTATCTTGAAAGCACTATACTTCCTCGCGAGGGCTATTAAGCTAACTCCAAGCGTGTAGAGTGCTAGTGATACTGTAACGGGGTCTAGTCTAATACCCCAAGGAGTGTAGTTTAGTACTAGTCCTATTAGTGGCACGACTGCGAGTGATAAACCTATAGATAGCGCGAGCCGCTCAAGCGGCTTTAAATCCCCCTCAATAGGGTATAGTGCTTCAACTAGAGCAAATCCCGGTAAGTATAGAACGTAGAGCGTGCCGAGAACGTACCTTAAGACTAGGAGTTGTGGTAGAGTACTAGTAGCGTAGATGACTATGAGCGTTAAGAGCACAAGGGTAATCGTAGTCCAAAACCACAGTGAGTAGTCTAGTCTAAACGCGTACTCTACAATGGTTTTCGGGGGATCCGGGTCTACTAGTTTAATTTCACCCCTCTTGCTCTTCTCGTAGACTTCTCGCAGAGTACTCCACAAACTCCTCTTTTTACCCTCAACTAGGACTTTAACGTACTCCTCTAGCGTAGTCTCCTTCTTCATGATTACACCGTTATATTAATGTAGAGGTGAACCCACCTACCAGTATAAGTCCACTCCATGCGGGTGTTATCGTAAAACCAGAGCTCAAATACGAGTGCAACGCGAGCCTCACCTCGAAGAGAGTACACTGCCACGTTGACTGGGAACGCCTTATCCCCCCTGTCCTCAAGTACAAGTCTCCACTCCCTCAGGGCCGTCTCATTGGAGGGAGTTGTATTTGTAGGCAGTGTATCCCTAGTAGCCAGCTTGTAGACTACTCTAAAATACTCTGGTCTCCCCAGGTAATTCGCTACGTATACGCAGAGATTAACACTACTATTATTCAGAGCCCTCTCCGGGTACTCTCCGATTTTACACTCCTCGTTTAGTAAGCCAATAGCTGTAAAGGGCTCAGGGTTCTCGGGTCTCAGAGTTAGCGCTATGCCCAGAGTTGAGGCTATTATTGAGACAGCTAGTATAACTGCGAAGACCTCCTCGTCTAGTAGCAGAAATCACCACCTCGAGACGAGCCACTTCCTCCTACTCTTAAACCACAAGTACAGGTAGGCTCTTGGCAGCAGAAAGTAGACTAGTATGGGTATAGA
>JAJHQQ010000013.1 GCA_020833245.1 Desulfurococcaceae archaeon | reverse complement strand
ACATCGAGCTCATGCACATATACGGACCATACTCTAGTAGCGTGTACGGCAACGTGGTCCTCGTGGATTCTCTAATGCCGCCTAAAAAGTGCCCACTAGACTGTGTCTCCTGCCCTCTAGGCGCGACGAGAATATTTAATCGAGAATTAACATTAAGGCTGAATAGTACACGCGTCATCAGTGAGCTCAGCGAGGCCTATAGTGCTTTTAGTAAGAGCTTTCTAGACATAGATGCTATTTACGTGTGGGGGTTTGGTGACTCACTTGTTCCAAGTAATATAGTAAGTCTTCTGAGAGAAATACGTGATTTTACACGTGATATCGGAGCGGAGTCTAGAATACTAGTACACACCAGTATGATTAGTGCAGGTAAGATCCTAAAGTACAGTGGAGACATCGGTAGTTACGTGGACAAGGTAATAGTTCCATACCTATGGTACGGTGAAGACAAGGCCTACTTAGGGTGGAACCAGGAGTACAATTTTAACCAGCAACTAGATGTTTTTAAGAGCGTTAGTACACTGCTTAGCGATAGAATCGCGGTAGAGTTGCACGTTTTCAGGCTTAGTAGCTCACTATATCCAGACATGACTCAACTAGCTGAGACAGTAGCCCAGTTAAGAAGCCTCAGTGTAGAGGAGGTAGTAGTTAAGTGTGTAGATAGACCCTCAACAGGTAAGGCTGTTAAATCAGCGCCTAAGAGTTATGTTGAGAAAGTAAAGGAAGAACTGGTGAATGCGGGGTTTGAGGTTAAATTAGAGGTGATCTCCGCGCCTTTAAAGACCGTTGTATGGAGAAATACTATTACAGCACTATACAACTTCTTAGTTAGAATGCCACTAAAACACGCTGAAATAGTTGGCATATATGGTCCTCTAGGATTAGAAGCCTTGAATAATCTAGTTGCTAAAAAGCTCGTCGTAAAAGAGCCTTGGAGTGGAAGTCTATACTATAGAGGAGTAGTAACTTAACTAGAAGCACCTTCTCTAGATCGCGTCTTTCTAGCCATATAGCGCTTTAATATACTGATCAACAGTGCTATGAGTGAGACTAGTAGTGGGTACAAGAATGGGAGAAGCAGTTTCCAGTCCAAAGCGACTCACGTGCAGTAAATTACTAAACTGCTAGAGATACACCCTCGCTTCTCGGGTCGTTTACAAGCTCGATTTTATCTTCGTATAGCACACCTATGTGGACGTGTCCTGGCACAGAGAAGTAATCCACAACTTTAAACTCCACGCTCTCTACGCCGCGTGGTGGCGTTAAGGTCTTTTCAACGATGACTTCTTGCTTATTGTAAAACTTCGTGTAAATAAACCTAGGGGCTTCAACGGCTTTAGCCGCTGGGAGGTTGTATACAAAGAGATTTTCATATGCCCTTAAGTGAAGTTGAGGTCTGTAGTCTCCCCCCACACATCCAATTATAAACTTCTGTTTATCAGTATCAACTGCGAGTATAGACAGAGTGTGTAGTGGGGTCTTATTAGGACCTGGGCTATTAGGCACGTCTCTTCTCTTAGCGAAACCTACAGCTCTATTCTGAACAGGAAAGCCCCCGGCGACGAGCCCAGACCCAAACGGGTAGAAAAGGCTCTGAATAAAGCCAACTATTGAGTCACCATCTGAGACAATAAAGAAGGTTGTGTCGCGAGAAGTGTACTTGCGCTGGGGCTTCGCTTCTTTCAACTCAGTGGGGTCCTCTATAGAAGAGTACTTAACGTACGCTTGCGGATCAATATTCATGTAGTCCGGGTCGCCTATATAGGTGTCTCTAAAAGTATAGACCCTCGCAACAGGCTCTGACCACTTATATATCCTACTTGGCGAGTCAAAGGCTTCTCTATAGAGGTCTAGCTCGTAGAGAGCGCTGATTAGTTGGAGAGTAGATATTCCCTGCGTGCTGGGGGGAATTTCGTAGAGGATTTTGCCATCTATTTCTAGTTTAAGTGGACTTACTTTTGCGCCCTTGTGTTTCATGAAGTCGTCGAGTCCAACATTAACACCCTGATCCTGTAGCTCATCAACAATAGACTCCGCTAACTCCCCATAGTAGAACTCGTCATATCCACGTGAAGCTATAAGTCTCAGCGTATGCGCCGCGTCTCTGTTCTTCACGCGTACTCCAGTTCTCACACCTTTAAAGTACTTAGACCAAGCGTATTTTTCGAGCTCACTCTCATACGTCGTGCAGGCGTTCCCCAGAAACCAGCCAGCGTAAAATCCACTATAGGCGAGATCTATCGCGGGCTTCAGTAAGACGTCGAGGGGGAGAGTAGCGTACTCCTCGTATATACGCCCCCACAAGTGTACCAGTCCAGGAACAGTAACAGTTAAAGGTCCGCGTAGAGGGCTTTGCTCTATGAACTCCTCAGCTTTAAACCCACCCGGAGACCTACCCGCGGACGTGTAGACTACGACATCTTCGCCGATAAAACCAAGTAAAAACGCGTCTCCTCCGGGTCCACCCATTTGTGGCTGTACCACGGAGAGTACGGCACTAACAGCTATTGCGGCGTCAAAAGCGTTGCCTCCTCTATCCATCACGTCAATTCCAACTTTAGTAGCGAGCGGGTGATCACTCGTAACTCCTCTCCTACCAATAGCTATTTTAACAGGCACAATTTCACCCCAATTCTTCACTATTCACGAGTAGCTCGCTAGCCTCGTCTGGATAATATATTACGCCTTCTCTTCTCAGCTCGTTTATTTCTTGATCAGTGTAGCCGAGTTCCCTCAAAACCTCAATAGTGTGTTCACCAAGTAGCGGTGGATGAGCCTTATTAACATACTTCTCGCCGTTAACATAGACTGGTGTATTTAAAACTGGAATCTCGCCTAGCTTCGGGTGATGAGTCTTAGTTATAATGTCCCCGGACTTTACGTATGGGTCTCTAAACACTTCGTCAATTCCGTACACGGGGGCTGATGGTACTCCGTTTTCCTCAAGTAGCTTAACCCAGTAGTCTCTAGTATTCGTGTTAAATATGCTCTGCAGTATTTCTACTAGTTTTTCCCTGTTAGAAACGCGGTCTGCGTTAGTCTTAAATCTCGGGTCTTCTACCAGGTCTACTCTTCCCAGAGCTTTACACATAGCTTGCCAAAGCCTATCATTAGCCGCCGCTACAATAAACCAGTTACCGTTTTTATCTTGAAAAGCCTGATAAGGCACTATTGAGGGGTGAGCACTACCCATTCTCTTAACGCTCTTACCTGTAAGGAGATATATCATTGGCACATAGCACATTGTAAATACGGCTGTATCAAACATTGGTATTTCTATTTTAACTGGCTTAGTATTGGAGAATATCGCTGCTAAGGCGTATACAACGGCCATTAAGCCCGTCATTACATCAAAGAGAGCGAAGCTTACTCTAACAGGAGGCCTATTTTCCTCTCCAGTAGTAGCCATTAAGCCAGACATAGCCTGTATTATAATGTCGTAAGCTGTTTTATTCTCATAAATACTCCCACACCTAAAGCCCTTAATACTAATGTAAATAATCTCGGGATTGAACTCTAGGATCTTCTCGTAGTTTACACCCAGTTTCTCGGAGACACCGGGTCTAAAATTCTCTATTAGTATATGGGACTTCTTTGCGAGCTCATATACTATTTTACGGCCCCTCTCATCCTTTAAATTAACAACTATGCTCCTTTTACCTCTATTAATAGACATGTAATAGGCACTTTCACCTCTAATAAAAGGAGCCCACGTTCTCGTCTCATCACCCTGAGGCGACTCTACTTTGATTACGTCAGCTCCCAGATCAGCTAGAATCATAGTTGCAAAAGGCCCTGCGAGTGTGTGGCTAAGATCTAGTACTCTAATGCCACGAAGCATCATTAAGATATCCCAGTTAGTGTAATACTCGACGTATATTATTAAATCTCGCACACAAATATACTGTTCACTACTACTAAGTTCTTGGAGTCCGCATTAAGAGCAACTAGAACTTTCTCAGCGCTAATATCACGTACCCGACGAATTCCAGATCGGTTCACGAGAGACTCTTAGAGCATATGACTTTTTGTTCTTAGGATGTTTTAGACGTTACTAGGTGTAGGTATTAAAATAAGTGATGAAGATTAGAGTCAGCTACCCCAGGGTACTTTAGATCATCAATTATCTCTCGGCATAACTCTCATCATTACTTACTCTCGTTGCGCTAAGCGTCCTCGTTTACTAATTTAATCTAGGAATCTAGGTATATTTAAGGTTAAAAGGTTACTTACTTTGAAAGTGACGCGCCCCAGCTCAATATGAGGGAGTATAGTTTGTCTATATGGTGAGAATACTAGAAAGCGAAACTACTCTAAAGTTCCATATTGTTTATTCCACTCTCTATAGGCTTCTAGATGCGAGTAATCTATACTCGGCCTGTGTCTCTCAATTACTCTTAAGAAGTCGCTCATAGTTATTGGTCTCTCGTGGGGGCTTATTTTCCTCTCGGAGATCTCTTCGACTACGTCTGCTTGGACCTCTTTTACGATAGCTACAATGTCAGCTGAACTATAGTACTCTGTTTTCTCAGCGAGTTCATCATAGTTAATGTCTCTAATATTGTAGGTCTTAGAGAGTTTAGAAACGTAGTATTCAAATAGCCTCTTTCTAACATCCTTGGATGGCGCGGGGACAAGTATTCTCTTCTCAAATCTCCTTATGAATCCTATATCTAAAGCCCACGGCTTATTAGTTGCACCTATAATAAACACGTGCACGTTACTATGTTCCTTTCCACTCAAACCATCCATTTCGATTAAGAACTGGTTTCTAACTCTCTTTTCGCCACCAACTTCTGTGGAGTATTGTTGAAAGAGACCATCTACCTCGTCGATGAATATTATGACTGGTGTTCCAGACGAGGAGATTTTACGAGCAGTCTCAAAAAGTCTCTTTACATTCTTCTCAGCGTCGCCCAGCCACTTACTCATAATAGTAGCGGGTGTTACGTGAATTAGCGTGGCGTTTATCTCGTTGGATAGAGCTAGAGCCAGCTCAGTCTTACCGCATCCAGGCGGCCCAAATAGCAGGATAGCCCTAGGCCACCCCAGGGGGTATAGGCTTGGATTTAAAACTGAGTATACAACGGCTCTCTTAAGGGCTTTTTTAACCTCATCTAAGTCTACGAGATCTGAGAATGTTTTATTAGGTCTACGATTTGGCATTAACACTTCGAATGGCATATCACTATCTTGAGTGCTCGTGGATTCTGTGCTTTTACTAGAATTTTCGAGCTTATCCTCTAGGACTTTAATTCTATCTCTGTACTTTGATATCAACTCCTTGTAGAAGTCTGAGAGTGGTGACTCTGGGTATAGAGCCAGGTACTTAGTGAAAAGCTCTATGGATAATTTATAGAACTTAATAGCGTTCTCGTAGTCACCACCGCGGTCACACGCGAGGGCTCTCTTAGCGTACTCCATTCCCTTGTCAGCAAGATACTGGAGGCTCACTGTAAATACCCCCTCCTCGTAGGACTTTACTTGTTTTACTTTCTACTTGCGTCTAATTTTCACTAATCCCCTGGTTTCAAGTGAGCTGAGCGCTTCTAGGATCCTACTTCTTGGTATACCGTACTTCTTCTCGAAGACACCTATATCAAGTATACCCGCAGTTACTTTAAGCTCATTTAGTATCCACTCTTCAATTATGTGAAGGGGTAAACTATCTGAGGTGTTTAGTGGCTGTTTCTCCGCAACATGTACTTGTAGTGGGGTTTCTGTAGTTGGGCTCTTTTCTGGGGTTGAAGGTGATTTGTACGCTTGTTTCACAGCAGTCGCTGTTTCTTTAGATGCGCTGATCGTTACCGCGCGTGCCGTTTGAGTTTTAAGTTCACCTGAACGTAGAGGCTCTCTCTCACTAATCTCGACGCCGGTGGACTGGGCGAGCTGGAGTGGTGTACTAGTAATTGTTGATGGCGAAGTAATAGCTAGTATGCTCGTTACTCTTTGTTCTAGCATCTTAATATGTGCTAGTAGTTGTGGGTTAATCTTCTCTAATTCAGGCTCAATGCTCTTGAGCTCGACGAGTATCTCTGGAATAGCTTTTAGTGGCTCTTCAATATAGAATAAAGTCTCTAGTCTGTACTTAACTCTAGTTAAATCGTGAATGGTCTTTGTTATCAAAGAGAGGTAGCCATATATGTTCTTAACCTCGTCTTCAATGATCTTGGATACTTCACTGTCCTGTCCAGGCGCCTTAGCCCTCCTATTATACTCTTCGGCAAGGCTTTCCAGGCTTCTCCTAGAAGACTCCAGTGTCTTCAGCATTCTATCTACTAGTGTTGTAGAGTCGATAATTCCTCGTCTTACAGGGTCTTTAATTCTCAGTGCTGAGAAAAAGCTACCTAAACCCCCCTTAATGCTAGAAGTAGACATCTTCTCACCTTATCGTCACTTATAAATTCCCACAAGAGTAGTCTTTTAAAGGACGGAGACAGTGTTATTACTGTAATACTGTGATCTCGTTAATAAAACCACGTTTTTTCGCTAGAGAACGGTTCTTGAACAGTACACGTGAAAAATGATATTGTTACTTAGAATAAAAAAAGTAGAAATAACGTATACAAGTCTCTATAAGTCAGCATAGCAAAGATATATAAGTCCTGTAGTTTGTACTTACTATTGGTGAGAAATATGCCCTGTACTGGGAAGGTTAAAGTAAAAACACCTTCTGGCAAGGAATTAGAACTAGTCCCAGTCAAAGTATGGCAGCTCGCTCCGGCCGGTAGAAAAGGCGTTAAGATAGGCTTATTCCAAGACCCTGAAACCGGCAGGTTCTTTAGAGTTAAAGTACCAGACGAATACCCTGTTTGCGGGTAGCAAACTAGGTAAAGCAAATACAGTTTTTTCAGGTACTCAGATATTTTCTCCGCAACACTACTATCTCCAAGTCTCACAGTACACAGCTAGAACTCCTAAGTCCATAATTGATCTATAGTTAATTCTATCTAGCCGTGAACACTTCTGCATAAGCTCGCCTCTCACGCATTTTTCTCCTAGCTTCTTAACGTGACGGCTCGGATACTTGAATTGACCGTGTACATGAGAGGCTGTTGAAGGTTTGAAGTGTTTTGTAAATAACTGTAATATTTCTAAATACTTCTCAAGGCTATTATGTGAGCTGATGTTGTACTTTTAAGCTCCTGAAGCTTATGAGTTTGTTGGCGTCCCCGGGTTTCCGAGACCCATAGGGCTTTAAAGCCCCTGGCGACAGCGGCAGAGCTACTGCGGTGAGGGGGGCTCTGGGGTAGCGTGATGAGCCACTCGCCAAGACCTGTAATTAGCTGTGAATTGCTGAAAATACTTGGCGAGTGGTGAATGCTTGCGAGTTACGTAGAGCTCTGATAGTGTTGTGGTAATGTTAGCCATGTGAGAGAACGCGTGGACATTGTAATATTGTAATAGAGAAATAGTAGTTCTCGGTGAGAGTGACTCGGCGCGTTGGAAATTTTGATGTCTATTTAAAGTATATAGTGCTGGATTTTTTCAATAATGATGTTAAGTTCTCCCATACCACCTTCTAGCTAATGGCGACATAGCTGATTTCGTTTATTAAACCTCAAGTTAATAATTGCTATTTTCAATCATTCCTTACGGGGAATTAGCTTGAGCACGTGGAGTATTCCGAAATTGCCAACGCTGAGCGATTTGAATTTGAGAGAAAAGAGAGTATTTATGCGAATAGATGTAAATGTGCCCATAGACCCCGAAGAGGGTAAAATCCTTGACGATAGGAGAATTAGAGTACACGCTCAATTCATAAGAAAAATCGTAGACGAGTATAATCCAGCACTAGTACTCGGCTCTCATCAGGGCAGACCTGGCTCTCAGGACTTTACTACTCTAGAGCAACACGCCGAGCTACTAGCAAAGTACTCCGGTTTAAGTGTCAAGTACGTGGACGATGTAATAGGGCCTACCGCGATAGATGAGATGAGGTCTCTAAAGCCGGGAGAAGTACTGTTACTCAATAATTTACGACTTGCCTCAGAGGAGATAATTGAGGGACCACCTGAGAGGCAGGCATTAACAATCTTCGCTAAGAGAATAGCCTCTGCAGTAGAGCACTACGTGAACGATGCATTTGCCACTGCCCACAGAAGTCAGCCGAGTATTGTGGGTTTACCACTATTACTGCCCAGTGCTATAGGCCCTGTCTTCGAGAAGGAAATGGAGGCTCTCAGTAAAGCCATCTCGGCGAGCGAGCCTCCCAGAGTATACGTTCTTGGAGGTAAGAAGGTTATAGAGCTACTGAGAGTTATTGAAACACTCGTGAGAAATAAGGCAGCTGACAGAATACTAACGGGAGGCCTACTTGCACAACTATTCCTCCTCGCTAAGGGAGTGAATATTGGTCAAGAAAACATAAAAGTTCTCGAGGAGAACGGAATACTACCCTACGTTCCCAGAGCGAGATACCTGCTCATGCGTGGAGCTCCCATTGAAACACCCGTAGACTTTCTAGTTAAAACTAAAGAAAGCAAGGAGAGCACTGAGAGCTCTAAAAACGTCTATTTAGGCAACATAAGTGGAGTAATCATGGATATAGGTGAACAGACAGCTAAAATCTACGAGGACCTGTTAAGAGAAGCAAAGGTAATAGTCCTAAGAGGACCCATGGGTGTTATAGAAGAAGAGAGTTATAGGCGTGGAACACTACGAGTGTTGGAAGCGTCAATGCAATCTAAGGGCTTTGTCCTCGTAGCAGGTGGGCATCTCACTTCAATGATGAGTAGTGAGTGGGAGAACTCAAGTAAAGTCCACGTTTCTCTTGGAGGCAACGCGACACTGCTATTCTTAAGCGGCGAGGAGTTACCGGCAATTAAGGCCATGGAGCTCTCAGCGAAAATGTTCTTCGGCTGGTGAAAAATGCCTGTAAAAGTAGCTGTTAATGGGTATGGAACTATTGGTAAAAGAATAGCCTCGGCTATACTAAAAAATAGTGATTTTCACTTAGTGGGAGTAGCCAAGTACACTCCAGACTACAAAACTATAATAGCGGCTAAGCAGGGCATAAGAATCTTTGTTCCAAGAGACGAAGCTGAGGCATTTAAGTCCCTGGGCATAGAGCCTGAGGGCTACGTGGACTACTTGTTTGAAGAGGCTGAGCTTATATACGATGCCTCTCCTGGTGGGCAGGGGGCTAAGAACAAGGAACTCTATATTAAGTATAGAAAGCCAGCTGTGTTTCAGGGTGGAGAAGACCCGAGCGTAGCGGAGATAAGTTATAGCACACTATGCAATTATAGCAGTACACTAGGTAAGCGGTATATTAGAGTAGTTAGCTGTAATACTACAGGTTTACTGAGAATACTGTGTTCTCTGGGGGTTGCAAATATTAGGAGAGTCTTTGCGACGATTATTCGCCGAGCAAGCGATCCAGGTGAAGACATGAAGGGCCCTGTAAACTCGATAAGAGTAGACTCCACTAGGATACCAAGTCACCATGGATTAGACGTGAAAACAGTAATTGGAAACGTAGATGTAGAGACCGTAGCTGTTGCTGTGCCCACTACGCTAATGCACATGCACGTAATTGAAGTAATGTTGAAAAACACCCCCTGTGCGAGTATTGAGGAGTTAAGAAAACAGGGCAGAGGACGCATAGTCACAGTGTCCTCTACTCTAGCTGACTCTACTGGTAAATTACTTGAGATAGCGAGAGATATTGGGAGACCAAGAAACGATGTTTACGAGAACATAGTGTTCACGAATATGTTTAGTTGTCGCGAGGATAGATTAGTACTAATACAGGCTGTACACCAAGAGGCAATTGTAATACCCGAGAACATTGATGTAGCTTACGGCATTATGAACATTGAGACAGATGTTTACAAAGTAGTAGACAAGGTAAACAGTTTACTTGGAATAGGTCAATTACACGTAATGTAGCTAACTACTACTGTGTGATTCCCAATACCCAGTGTTTTTTATTGTATTTTTAACATTACTTTCTAAGTGTAGTCTAAGGTGAATGCGATGTATGCTGAAGCACCAACATATACTGTAAGTTTCTATTTTAGAAAAATACTTGTCCCTATAGATGGAAGTGAGTCCGCTTACAGAGCACTTGAAGTAGCAGCGGACCTAGCCCGGCACTACGGGTCAAGAGTAATAGTTATTTATGTAAAGCCGAAAGGTGCTGTCCTACAGCGTGATCAAGACCCTATTGTTAAAGCTAAAGAGAGACTTAGAAGTGCACCGCTAAATTTGACCTACAAATACCTCGAGTATGATCCTACGGTTGAGAGCCCCTCTTCAGTACTAGTAAAGGAGATCTCTAGTGAGGGGTACGACCTAGTAGTTATAGGAGCTAGGGGGAAGACGCTTCTCTCAGATCTTAATATCGGAAGTACAGCTCTATCGCTTGTAGTAAATAGCGCTACATCTTTATTTATTGTGAGGTAATAAAAGTTCTCTCACAAAATAGCCCTTTTATCGCTCAAAGTAGTATTTTTTCATCGCACTCTTAATATCCACTTTGCTCGGTGTTTTAATCCACGCGTTTATAGCCACATTTAGGTACTCGTCGTGCCTATTAAAATACATGTCAATTATTCTGATTAACTTGGATTTAAAATCAGTATACTCCTCCTCGTCAATAAGCTTAGCTCTAGGGTCATTGTAGATGTCTATGAACTCGCGGAGATCTCTGCCAAAAAGCCAGCCCGTGATATTGTCTTCTACTACTTCAAGTACACCTCCATCTCTACTTGAGAGAACAGGTGTTCCATTGACTAGAGCCTTCATGTAGCTGGTCCCGCAGGCCTCCCAGCCGCTGAACGGCGTAAAGAGCCATAGATCGGATCCCTGAACTAAGACCTTAGCTATATCTGTCGAGTAATCTGAAATGTAAACTACGCGGTTAACTCTGTCTGAAAGACTCTTAAACAACTTCGAGTACTCAATTCCATCTGTGTCTCTTGGGTGAGGTTTACCGGCTAAAACCACTATGTAGTTAAATTCAGATGGATTCTCCTCAATAAACTTAGCGGGGAAGTATGGTCTCTTATACCTGGTGAGTCTTCTAGCCCACGTAATAATCATTGTCTCTTCATCTACTGGTATGTCAGGTTTATACGTTTTTACTAGGTTTAAGAGGGCCTTCTTTGCCTCTCTCTTAGCGGTTAGTATGATGTCTTTTTTGAATTCTCCTTTTCGCCATGCACTAAGTAACTGTGGGTGCATCCAGCGATCTAAGTATATTCCATTTGTTATGTGCCTGAATTTCTCTTTAAACTGCGGAAAGATACTTGAAATAATTGATAGCTGTTTACTAGAGACAGTAATAGCCTCTTTTAATAGTTCTAAAGTTTTTTCGGTCATGTTAACTAGCCCCGTGTAACGTACCGGGAACTCGCTAGCTAAAATTTCTCCACTGAATACTGGATGACCCCATGGACCCGGAGTGTGAATGACTACTCTAGCTTTATCCCTGATATCGAGGAGATACAAAATTAGCGAAGTGTAGGACTCTTCCAGATCTACTAGCGTGATCATACTTAGACCAATTCTCTCTGCTAGGTACTTGGCAGTAGCCTTTGCCAGGAGCGCGTATTTTAGGAACTTTTCTTCTTCACTACTCTCCAAGTACACGTGGTCCGTGAGCCTACGAGCCCATTCCGGGCAAGTAGCCTCAAATAGAACTGCTCTAGCAGTCTTATACGTGTAAATCCATGGTCTCACATACACCTGTTCCTTTCTTAAAGTTATAACTAGTTCTTTCTCTCCTACTAACTTAGTATAGAACTCTTCATCGTGGTCTTCAGCGTCAAACTCTAGCCCGCGTTCTGTGCACTTTACTCTGACATATCCAGACCTATAGAGTAGTGAGAATACTAGGTAGTTAAGTCCCATGTCTCCTGCAGCGTAGAACTTGTCGCTAATTAAAACTCCTAAACCCCCAGCGTAATTACGGGATTTTTCAAGGGCTATTTCAGGTGTAATACTGACTATTACCATGATGAATTTCACCCGTATATGGGTTGATTAGACACTTTTAGCTTTTAATAGTCACGGTACACTATTTATTATTTTCTCTATTGTAATTACTCACGTGAGCAAGATGCTGTTAAGAGACTTTTTAGAGGAGCTTAAGAAAATAAGTCACCCAGGACTTGCCAGGGACTACCTCAAGGAGATAACAAGGCATCACCGTGTTCAGGGTTCAAGGGGCTTAATAGAGGCTATAAAAGTAGTTAAGGAAGTTGTAGAAGAGTATGGCTTAGAGACGAAATTAATTGAGATACCCTCAGACACTAAGAGAGGATTCATGGAGACCCCGGTATCCTGGGATGTTGAAAAAGCGTTTCTAGAATTAAAACGCGGCGACACAATCATTGCCAGGTACAATCTCGAGGATCACCCGACGCTAGTAGCAGCACATTCTCCTCCAGGTGAGGGTTGCGATGTACTAAAATACTGCCCCGATCTCGAGAAGTGTAGTGGTCAGAGTGTACTGCTAGAAGCACCGGCTTATGTGGCTTTTAAAGAGCTAGATGTAGACTTGATTCTCCTCTATGATAGTAAGAGACACCTCGAAGCCGTACCATACACTGGACTGTTCTTGACAAGTAGTGAGGTTAAGAAGAAGCCTGTTGTACTCAACATTCCTGCGTCTACGGCGTTAAGACTGATCTCAGACTTGCAGAGGGGCACAGAGGTAAGAGTTTGCTGGAGTTCTAGTTCAAAGTACGTTGAGAGGCCTCACTATGCTCTACTAGCCTATGAGGGTGAGGCCCCTAGTATTCTCTATATTAGTCACATATGTCACCCTAAGCCTGGAGCACACGATAATGCGAGTGGAAGCGTAGCAAACATGCTCTCAGCGTATACGCTGTCACATATGCGTGAAATCGGCCACATGCACGTCTGGGTGCCTGAGTATACTGGGACAATACTCCTAAGAGAACACCTCCCAGTAAAACCCATTGGTGTAGTTAACTTAGACATGGTTGGCTCTAAGCAGTGGATCACTGACTCAACTTTAAACATAGTGATGTCACCACTATTCATTGAGCACAGAATTCACGCACACGCGTTCTTAGCCTCTAAGATTGTACTTGACGAGGCAGCATCCTTCAGCGGATTTAAACTACCTAAGTATAGGTACTCTATTTCACCGTATAGTGCCGGTAGCGATCACGACGTGACTATTGGGTGGGGATTTGACAGTGTAATGTTTAATGAGTGGCCAAGTAAGTACTATCACACAGACATGGACGAGGTCGATGCAATTTCGCCTCTAAGTTTAACTAATATGGCTATAATAGCCTCACTGACAGGCGTAATGGCGAGTAAGTTCTACGCGGAGGGTAGATTAATGGATGCTTTCCACGGATACTTGAAATCCTGGTATTCTATTGAGGCGGCAAAGTACGACTTCGATATAAGTGAGCTGGGTAAAATCTTAGAGAATAGGCTTAAACCTGAAAGTATGAATACACTTAAAACTCCTCTAACAATGAAACTCATATATACCCTGTATGGCAGAGAACTATACATGAAGCTTAGAGAGGTAAAGGGGGCATATAGTTTCTTCACGCTCTATGGTCCACTAGCACACATCAATGGCATACAAGATCCCCTCAAGCTGTTTCAATTAGAAAACCTGCTTATGTGGCGTAATGAGGAGAGAAAACTTATAGTTGACACGTGGAATAAAATTAGAGAAGAAGTCTTGAAGTGACATGCTTTGCCCGTAATAAGAGTGAGTAAACGTGAACTCGAGAAGTTACTAGGTGTAGAGTTGAGTGTAAGCGATATTTATAAAGTGCTAGCTAGACTTAAGTGTGAAGTTGAGCGTGTAGAAGACGATGAAATAGAGTATGAGGCTACGAGCGACAGACCAGACCTCTATAGTGTTGAGGGATTATCTAGAGCAATGAAGCCCTGGCTTGGCTTATCGTGGAGTGAATTCACTATAGTGAGGTCTAGCGTTAAGGGGTTTGCTGAGAACATTGTAGAAAGACCATATGTGGCTCTAGCGGTAGTGAGAAACGTTGATCTATCGTCAGAGGCTGTAGCTCAGGTAATGGAGTTACAGGAGAAAATAGCGCAGACATATGGTAGATCACGTAGAAAAATCAGCATTGGACTCTACGACCTAGACCAAGTTAAGCCACCAATATTCTACAAGCTCGTAGACCCGGATAAGACTTTATTCAAGCCACTAGGAGAGAGTGAGATAATGAGTCTGAGAGAAGCCTTAGTTAAAACAGAGAAGGGATTAATTTACGGCTACTTAATCGAGAAAATGAATAAATTCCCAGTACTAGAGGACTCCTCTGGCAGAGTACTCAGCTTAGTCCCAGTAATCAACAGCGATCACTGCAGGATAACGGAGAATTCAAAAAACATTCTAATAGACGCGACTGGAACCAGCCTAGAAGACGTTGTAAACGCGGTAACTATAATGGCTACTAGTATGGTCGAGAGATCGAAGGAGCGCGTGTTAGAGGAAGTGATCGTCAACTACTCGACAGGTCTAGAAGTTATAGCTCCGCGACGAGAAGGTGTTCATCTCAGTGTTAGCACCTCAGATATAAATGAGCTACTTGGAACACAACTTACAGTAGAAGAGTTAAAACACCTCTTGGAGAAGTACCACTACTACAAGGTTTTACAATTAGATGCTAGCACCGGTGAACTAGTAGTAGAAGCACCAGTTTACAGGGTAGATGTTAAATCATGGGTTGACGTAGCAGAGGATGTAGCTATAGCTTACGGGTATGAGAAGCTGGGTACTGAAGCAGAGTACTTTACATTGCCTAGTATAACTGGGCGTATCCACCCAGTAGAGTACTTCTCGAGAATAACTAGGGAAATAATGGTGAGTTTAGGCTTCTACGAGGTCGCAAACTACATGATGAGTAGTAGATATGAGCAACTGGAATTAATGGGTGCTCAGTGGGGTATGTTTTTAGTTGAGAACCCGAAATCAGAGAGATTTGAAGGAGTGAGAGTGTGGCTTACACCCGGATTACTCCTCACACTCGCTGAGAACGCGGACAAGTATAATAATTTAAAGCTGTTCGAGATAGGTGATGTCGTAATTCCAGATGATAGCTCAGAGACAAAGGCAAGAACTGAGAGGAGGCTCTCAATGCTAATATATCACGATAAGGCTACTTTAACTGATGGACTTGTTCACGTTAAGGCTTTAATGAGAGAACTAAAACTTGACGTCTCATTCACTAAGGGAGCTGTTCCAGGGTTCCTCCCGGAGAGAACAGCAGTAATACGTAGCTGTAATGAGGATGTAGGCTTTGTTGGGGAAGTTCACCCAAGAATACTGCTTAGTCTTGGAATTAAAAACCCCGTGGTCATAGCCGAGATATCTCTAAGTAGAATTTTAAGTAAGTGTCTAGGTAAGTAAGTATGGAGGATGAAGCTTGGAAGGGATGACCCTGAAGGGATGAATTGACGGGCCTTGCTGACACTCACTAGTATGTAGATACTTTTACTTGAGCACCCCTGTTAACAGGCCTGGCAACATATACTCTTACGCCTTCACCTAGTTTTCTAGCAGCGTTTTCAGCTATGAACTCTGCTTCTTCAAGCGAGTTAGTAGCCCCATAAACCGCGGGTCCCCACGAACTCTGCCCTACACCCACTACTCCTAGCTCTCTCAGGATACTAATGGCTTCTTGCGAGTACTTAGCGAAAACACCCCCTTGAAAAACACTGAAAATTTCCCCAATAGTTTCTTGAAGTTCAGCTAGTGATCGTGAGAACTTATTGAAGTCCCTATCAATTATTGAGGGTATAAGCTCATGGTAGAGTACGAATGAGGCTCTCCACACTAAATCCTCTCGTGCTCTGTAACCTGACGTAAAAACAGAGGCCTCCTCGTGCTCTCTAAGTCCACGTCCAGGTGGAACTAAAACCACGAAATACCAGTCTTCAGGCATGTCTAGCCTAAGTAGCAGCTTAGGGAACTCCTCAGGGCTCCTTTTACCAGCATCTACTACGAATCCCCCGAACATGTAGATGTACGTTCCAACCCCGGAGATCCTCCCTATAGAGAGCTTCTTGGCAACTAGCCGCAAGTCCTCGGACAGATTATTAGCTAGGAGTAGCCCATGAGCCACTGCGAGAAGGAGCTGAGTAGTTGACCCTAGTCCTGTGTGCTCTGGGATACAGCTCTCGATTATAACGCGCCCTCGCTTAATATTGTACTCCTCTACCAGAGTCTTTACTTTGTTTAATACCTCGCTTGACCTACACCCTGTGACTGAGAAGTCCTCATTAGAGTACACTGTAACAATGTTTGAAGGCTTATCAATAGCTACTCCAGCTGAACCGTAATACCTGTACTCAGGGTTAAAGGGATTAACTACTCCGAAGTGTAGTCTAGCAGGTGTTTTAATAGTTATTTTAAGCACTGACACTTCTAATCAGCCTCACTAATTTACTTGCTAATTGTTTATATTCATCATTACAAGTCCTCATCACCACATCTAAACAGTTGTTAACACGCTTCTGGTACTCAAATAGCAGGCTTACTGCAATATTTTTTACTGAAAGAATTTTCGACGCGTATACTGCGATTTCAACTAGGTTACTGTAACACCTTGTAAAAGGCTCAATTATCGGGCTCTCACAGACCTCGTACGAAGCGATTTTGAATTTAACTATGCAGTGATCCCCGTGTTCCTCTTCGAGGATTTTTTCAACTACTATGTGTGCTAGAGAGTTTCTTAAGTACACTAGGTCACCCTTATGAACAATGTTGTTCTCTAGTACGCTTAGATCAAAGTACCCCTTGAAGGCTGAGTATATTAGTGTGAGGACATCATGTACAACATTTAACACTACTCTACTCGACTCTCTGATAACAGTATAGAGCAAACTGCCCCTATACGCCTTTACCTCGATGAAATCACCTCTTTTAACGAAGCCAACAGCGCTAACGTATGGTTTACCATTATAAATCGTACTGAGAATACCCTCGTATATGACGTTATCTCTCAA
>JAJHQQ010000060.1 GCA_020833245.1 Desulfurococcaceae archaeon | reverse complement strand
GTAAAGGTAGAGGAATTTAGATGTGTCAATGTAGCTTACATTTATACCCTTACTTCTCAACTCCTCGACGACGGAGTTTCCTATTCTAATCATCCATATGCTCTTAGGCCAGTCAACTATACCCGGTAAAACACCCCCTGTTAAAATAGGCCACATAAATGTCTCATTGCCGGATTCCTGTATAATTAGTCCCTCTATAACCATGAGGAAAGTCTTATTACTCTCAGCACCGAGTAGCTTAGCTAGCCTAGCAGCCTCCTCAGTAGTGTTTGAAAGTAGAATTAACCCCACTGTGCCTATTTGCGTATTATTTAATGTTGAGCCATCAGCTGCTGAGGCTCTACCACCAGATACACTAATACCGTACCCGTAATCCCACCACGCTATAACTAGTGATCCAGGAGGCGTTGACTTAATGGCCTCTACAGCCCTATACCAGGAGTCAGTGTAGTATGGTACCCCGCTAACACCTGATCTAAACGTGTAGAGCATTTTTGAGTTTAAAGTGTAGTCACTGTACGCTGTGTACGCTGTATTAGCAAACACAGCTACTACGAGTAACAGTAGTAGTATTCTTGTACTAGTACTTGTTCCACTGAAAGCTCTAGGCTCTCTGCGTGCTCTTCCAGCACGAGTTTTCACTACTCTCTTCACGCTTATCGGTGATAGCTTAGAGATCAAAACGCCTATAAAGCACGCTGAAACTAACACTCCGAAGTAGGCAGCTGCACCAATCATGTAGACTGCGTTTAAGTACGAGTAGAAGGCTACGGCAAAAGCCACTGCTAAGTATACTTTTTCAGGCGTATTCTTGTAGATTAAGTAGAAGGCTCCTAGAACACTCATAAATAGCGGTGAAGCAAAGACCAAGTACGCTTCTGGAGAACCCCACGAATGTAGCATTCGTAAAACCATGTCCGTACCCGAGAGAGGTGACTGGTGCTCAGCAATGCTCTCAACAAGCGGCTGTACTGGTACAAATCTCAAGCCGAGAGCCCAGGCTAATCTACCACCAATTGGGAGTATATCCAGTACCGCTAATACACCGCCCGCTACAACTACTAATACTAGTAGTGTAATATACCTGCCAGTAGTCAAAAGGGGTTTTCTCAATCCTAGCTTCCTGTACTCGACACTCAAGTAGTAGTAAATTAAGGCTAGTAGGGTAGCGCCTATTAAGCCCCACCATAATCCACGTAGTTTAAGTGGATACATACCCAGCGTATTACTACTCGCTGGTGAGGGCGTCGCAAACACCATAGCTAATACTACGAGTAGAGTATTGTAAAGTATGAAGTTCTTGTTTAAGTACCGTTTTAGCAGTATTGGTGAGATCACTATGTACGCGACGACTGTTCCAAGAATAAAAACGTATCCACCCCAAAGCCAACCTACGAGAGCTAGGAAGAGTGAGGCTAGTATAGTGTACATTAGTAATTTGTTCCGCGGAGTACTAGCGTAGAGACCCCTCAATAATCTAGCATAGTAGTACACAAAGAGCATTATAAAGACAGCTGCTACACCCTCTTTCTCAACGTAGCCTATAACAGACCTCTCAACAGCTGATGGGAGTACAGCTAGTAGTAGTGACGCGGTAACACCACTAATCCTACTACCAGAGACTTCTTTACCAGCAAAGTAGGCTAATACGACCGCTATTGAAGCGAAGAGAACTGGTTGTAGAGCAGCCCACTGCTGAAGCGTGAGTCCAGTAAACTCAACAACGTGGTATGTCGTGCCAATCCACATTGGTAGAAGCGGGTAACTTGTAAATATGAAGTCTCTGCCCCATGGATACCAGAAAATGTGCGTGTCAGGGTTGCTCCTCGTTAGAGTATACCAGGCAAGAGGCCCCTTCTCGTATACGTACTTGGCTTGCCAGTACTCAATGTAGCTGTCAAACTCAAAGAACTCGAAGCCGTTAAGTCTAAATGGCGCTGTGCGTATTATAATAGCTAGGATAACCGAGATCGCTAAGAATACTGAAACTAATAGTCTCTGTGCTCTCTGAGACTCCTGTACACGCTCAACTATAATGCTAAGTCGAGTACTCAGCTCTCTACTCAGCCTCTTTAAGCTCAAAGTACTGACACCACTATTTTAAACTAGCCTATTACTTATCCGGTATATAAGTAGCTCTCCACGGGTGAGTTTCATTACGGTATTATGAGCGCTAAGAGAGCTTTCTGCGCGTGTTTCCTGTTCTCGGCTTGATCCCAGACAACACTCCACTTGCCGTCAATAACCTCATTGACAACCTCCTCGCCCCGCTTAGCTGGTAGGCAGTGCATGAATACAGCGTCGGGCTTCGCTCTCATCATTAAGTCCACAGTGACCCTGTAGGGCTCTAGGTCTCTAGCTCTCTTCTCACGCTCTTTCTCCTGCCCCATACTAACCCAGACATCAGTGTACACTACGTCGGCTCCCTCAATAGCCTTGTAGGGGTCTCTCTCAATCTCAAATACTCCCCCGTTTGGAGCAGCGTACTCCTCGAATAACTTAACTACACTTGGGTGAGGCTCGTAGCCCCTAGGAGACGAAATAGTGATCCTCCCTCCAAGTAGCCCGACAGCGAGCATTAAGCTATGCAAGACGTTGTCTCCCCCGTCACCAATAAACACTATTTTAAGCTTTGAGACATCCCTAGTCTTCTTCTCCATGATTGTGAACACGTCGCTTAGTGCTTGACATGGGTGGTGTAGGTCGCTGAGACCGTTTATTACTGGTACTCTACTGTACTCTGCTAGCCTCTCTAGTTTCCAGTGCTCGTATACTCTCGCCATAATGCCGTCAACGTATCTTGAGAGGACTCGCGCAGTGTCTTCTATAGTCTCTCCTCTTGCTAGTTGAAGCTCACTAGCACTCAAGTAGAGCGCGTCTCCACCCAGTTCCCTCATAGCTGTCTCAAAGCTAATTCTAGTCCTCGTGCTCGGCTTCTCAAAGATCATTGCTAAGTGCCTCCCGGCGAGAACAGGTATAACTCTCTCCCCCGCCAGATACCTCTGCTTAAAGTTAAATGCCGTATCTATAATGAAGAGTAGCTCCTCTCTAGAAAACTCCGTTAAAGTGAGTACATCACGCCCCTTTAAACTAGTAACCAATACCTACACCCCCTACAGCTACACCTAGACGGTATAGTAGCTCCGCGGAGTTTAAAATTACTACACAGCTCGGGTTTATGGGACTACGAGTAGAGATGTTCACAGCTGATCGCTTGAATACAAGTGGGCCTCGTGGTGTTTAAACGTGAATAAAAACGTGCTTTCAACTACTTATTTAACTAGTGGTGTTTCTGTGTCAGGCAGAAAGACTGGTATTTACATTCCGAGTGAATTAGAGCGAGAACTCGAAGCTCTACTTGAAAAGAGAGGTGGGGGTAGTATTAGTCAGGTTGTACAGGAGGCGCTTAGATCATACTTGTCTGAACTGCGTATTAGAGAGAAGTGTGTAGTAGTGGGCTCTATTACTGTTCTTTATAATCACGATGTCGAGGGGGTTGACTCAGCGCTAACTGATCTCCAGCACGACTACATGGATATAATACTCTTTGCAAACCACGTCCACTTAGATAGAGAGAACTGCCTATTAACAGTAGTTGTTAGAGGTCTTAGTGAGCGTGTAGAAGAGTTAACTAGTAAACTCACAAGTATACGTGGAGTGCGAGTAGTTAAGCCTACATTAATATGTACTAGTTAATCTCTTCACCTCTTCTATAAAGCTCACTGTGATATCTACTAATTTCTCTACTTCTTCTTTACTGTGAACCAGTGAAGGCT
>JAJHQQ010000059.1 GCA_020833245.1 Desulfurococcaceae archaeon | reverse complement strand
CCTGAGAGCTATTGGCTTTATAGGTGGACCTGATAAGCCTCCATAAATATTCGAGAGTATTGGCTTAAAGCTATACACGTCTATTGCGAGTGCTCTAATAGTATTTATTAGTGTTACTGCTTGAGCACCGGCCTCTAACGCTTTACCAGCAGACTCTACTAATCTATCTGAGAGCCCTAGTTTAACTATTATAGGTACTTTGAGCACTGAGGCGACTTCTCTAACAACTGAGTGAGTTGTGCCCGGATCTGAGCCGAGATCTAATCCACTGCCTTTAACGTGGGGGCAACTGAGATTTAACTCAACTGCTGAAGCCCCCGACTCCTCGGCTACTTCTGCTAACTTAGTGAACTCACTGAGACTATTACCTGTAATACTGACAATTACTGGTTTACCGTGTTTTTTAGCTCTCTCAACAACGGGCTTAATACCCTCTACGCCTGGATTTGCAAGCCCAATAGCGTTGAGAAACCCCCCACTTCTAAGTTCTACAAGTACTGGTGGATTATAGCCTTCACGTGGATTAAGCGTAAATGTCTTCGTAACTATTGCTGAAAAACCATGAGATGCGAGAATATCAACTTGCTCAGGCTCCGACCCCAATATTCCACTAGCATTTAGCACTGGGTGATCTAGTGTTAAACCCGCAACTCTAGTTGTTAAAACACCACTCAAGGTGCCTGATCACCTCATTACACTTGAAAACTGGGCCATCAACACAGAGGAGTTTAGGTAGAGGCTTAAGGAGGCATGATCCACACGCACCCAGCCCACACTTAACTATGGCTTCAAGCGATACGAGAACATCTGCGATTTTACCAGCTCTACGACAGATCTCTAATAGCATGCTCCTAGGTCCTACACCAATAATTAAATCATAACTGCGCCCACTACTATTTACAATTCTCTCAGCGAGGTCTACTGCTTTACCACAGTAGCCAATAACACAGTCTTCTGTGGCGTAATAAACGCTTTTTACACCAGGAGCTATGATCTTCACGTTGAAGAGATCAGAAGACTTCTTAACACCCCACACTACGTCGAGCTCAACTCCATTCTCCTCTGCTTTCCTAGATAGAATTGATACTGGAGCTATTCCTGCACCACCGGCAACTAATAGGACTCTTCTATAACTCTCAACATCTAATCCATTGCCAAGAGGACCCTTTATGCCAAAAAAGCCATTTATGTCTCTCAGACACCTAGTCCCCTCACCAATAACCTTAAAGAGCACGTAGAGTTTTCCTTCAATGTACTGAGAAATAGACATTGGAACCTCATCTATACCTGGAATCCATATGTTCACAAACTGGAGGGGCTTAGGATCAACACTTAAGTCCTCTAGTAGGCTAAACTCTGCATAGTAATACTTCTCACTGAGAGTTATAGTACTCGTCTTCCTAGCTGGTTTAAACACCTTTCGTTCAGCCCTTATAGGATTTTAAGTAGCTTAGCACCTCCTCATAGATATCCCTCGTGATGAGCCCTCCTTCATAGAGTCTAGTAAATACCTCAGTAGCTGTTAATAGAGCATAGAGCTCTACGCCATGTGTCCTCAGGAGTTCGCGACCACCTTGCTCTCTGTCAATAATCACAATAGCTATTGTAGGCTTTGCCCCAACAACGAGTAAGTTGTCTATTGCCTTAATGAGAGACTTACCAGTAGTAATGACATCGTCGACTACTGCAATTCTCTTACCGGCAACATCACCCTCAACAGTATTTCCAGTTCCATGTTTCTTAGGCTCTTTTCTAACATAGCCTAACGGCTTATTAGTCAAACACGCTATGTAAGCCGCTAAGGGAATACCAGCTGACTCTACACCAACTAACATATCGAAGGCGTCTAGAGGTATTTTAGTTAAGAGCTCATTTACTACTCGCCTAGTTAGCTCTGGATAACTAAATAGCTTTCTGGCATCTATGTAGAATGGGCTCTCAATACCAGATGAGAGCTTAAACTCACCGAGCTTAATCATTCCGTACTTATACATCTCTAGAGGTATCCACGACATAGTCTCACCTTCTCGAGCTGAGCACTCCGAATAGTTCTCGTTGCATTGAGGGGATCTGGGGCAGTAGTTATGAGTCTACCAATAATTTCGTAGTCAGCACCAGCACAGATCGCGTCCCCGGGATGAGCACCTTGAACACCCACGCCTGGTGAGTATATGTAGTGTTTATTGCCGAGAACGCTTCTAGCGCTCTTAATAAGTTGAGGCTTAGTAGCTGGGACTACTACACCGTGAGCACCTATTTTAATAGCGACACGCAGTAGCTCATTGAAGTGCTTATCAATATACTCCTCAGAGCCTCTGTGACTCATAGATGCTACTAGTAATACCTTAATTCCTAGTCTATGAGCACTCTCCACGAGCTTATCTAGCGCATCTTTTACACCAATAAAACCATGTGCTATAACAGCATCAGCACCAGCACTAGCAATTAAATCTAAGGTAGACACCATGATGTCTCCTATATCTGCGAGTTTTAAGTCTACAATGACGTCTCTGCTAGAGGCTTTTTTAACAGTATCAATGACTTCTAAACCGTGTTTAAGGAGAACACCTACACCTATTTTGTAGCCTGAGGCATATTCACTTGTTTTCTCTACGAGTCTAATAATAGCCTCCTTTTCACTAAGTTCTCGTACAGCATCAATGGCTACTATGAGCAAGTGCCCGTCTAAGAATTAGTTAATCTGAGCTTAAAAACCTCAAGTGGGTGTTCTCAAATACTTGCTCAGTGAGGCCTTTATTCTAATGGGATCCATGTAGAGTTCACTAGCGCGGAGATCTCTGAGTATCGTGAAAGCTGATTCAACAATATCTCCACCTCTCAGCTTTGCTAGTCCAAATAAAGTCTCACTAAAAGACCATGGATAAAATATCCACACCCACTTCTCAAGCTTCTCAACATAGTAGTCTGGCTTATAGGCACTAGTAGACTTATAGTGGAGAACAGCGGTTTTAACACTCTTAACACCTAAACTCCTAATAATTCTCACAATTTTACTCATAGTAGCACCAGTATCTACGACCTCGTCTACAACAAGCACTTGTTTACCACCTAGATCTAGTTTCTCGTGTACACTCACCTCGGGCTCTTTAAGCACTTTGCCACCTATACCCCAAAACCTAGACCTTAAAACTACGAGATCATCTACTCCTAGTATATCACTTACAACTCTAGCCGGTACGAGGCCTCCTCTGGAAATAGCAATAATAGTATCTGGGTTTTCACCAGCGTCTAGTAGTATAGACGCTAGCTTATAACAGTACTCGATTGCTTTACTCCACGGTAAGTACATCACCTCAATATCACTCACACTAATCACTCTCTACAAACAGCACTAGTATCCTCAACGAGGGTTTTCTCAACATAGTTTAGAGCTCTCTCTATAATCATCTTCACCGCTCTCACAGCGAACTCGCTATTTAAAGTCTCCTCGAGTTCTCCACGAGTGAGTATTTTTGACAAATCTTGATCTCTGAGAACAGCATTAATGAGTGTCTCCCCGGGTTTAATGGACTCTGTGAGCTCCTTTACCTTATAGTAGGCTTTACTACGAGACCACCCTTTTTCAATAAGCTTAGCTAGTAATAGCTCACTGAATACTGCTCCTCTCGTGAGATCGAGATTTCTCTTAACAGCCTCCTCATCTACTCTAATAGACCTGAGTAGTCTCAGTGTATCCTCTAGCATTTGGTCGAGTACTAAGAATACGTGGGGGATAAGCACCCTCTCACTTGAACTATTAGTTAAGTCTCTCTCATGCATTAACGGAATATTCTCCAGGGCCGTAATCACTAGGCTCCTCGCTAATTTAGCCAGCCC
>JAJHQQ010000012.1 GCA_020833245.1 Desulfurococcaceae archaeon | reverse complement strand
TTAGCTAATTTAACGCCTGTTAGGGGAGTTACGCTGAGGATTTTAACTAGGCACGAGTCCTCTATACAGACACTTACTAGAACACGTTTCTTAGATTCTCCAGTAGCTAAGGCTCTCGGAATTACAGAGGTATACTTTATACAAGTTTCTGCTGAGACATGGCCACAGTACATTGAAGACGCTAAGAAGATGGGAGCGCCTATAGATATCGCCTGGGGTGGTGGCCCCACACTATTTAACTTACTGGATGAAATGGGTTACTTAATGCCAATTGACCCCACTAGTAAACCTGAACACTACGCTATCATATATGAGCTCGGAAAAATACCCGATAGAATAGCGGGTGCAGAGACGTATAAGAGAGACCAAGAAGGCCGCATAAGGTGGATTGGTGCAAGTGTTAGTAGTTTTGGCTTCACAATAAACAAGCTCCGTATAAGTCAATTTGGCGTACCTGAGCCGAGAAGCTGGGAGGATTTAACGAGGCCTGAGTACGCCAAGTACTTGCCGGAAATACCTCTCCTGGGAACAGCTGATCCACAACAAAGTACTAGTAACCTGCGAATCTTCGAGATAATACTACAAGCTAAGGGCTGGAATGAGGGATGGAAGATACTAACTCTACTAGCAGCTAACGCGATAATATACAGTGAGAGCGGTGCTGTGAGAGACGCTGTAACGAGAGGAGATATAGCGATAGGAACAACAATAGACTTTTACGGCTACATGGCTATGCACGTAAACCCGAATTGCCAGTATATAGCGCCTGAAGGCGAGACTATAGTAAACTCAGACCCAATCGCGATATTAAAAGACACTAGGTACCCAGTACACGCAGCCGCATTTGTAGCGTGGGTTCTCAGCGAGTATGGTGGTCAACTAGTCTGGCTTAACGAGGAGATAAACAGAATACCAATAAACCCGAGTACATTTAACACTACAGAGGGGGCTCAGAGACCAGACTTAAAAGCGGCTTTCGAGAGTCTGCTAAGCACAAGGGGAATAGAGTTCAATGAAACTCTCTCTGTAAACTGGGTTAACTCTGTAATATACTACTTTAAAGCTACACTCATAAACACGCATTATGACCTTCAGGTAGTGTGGGCATTAGTAGCAAAAGCTTACTTGGATGGAAAAATCTCAAGAGAGCAGTTTGAGTATCTAGTTAACGAGCTCACTAAACCTGTGAGATTTAAAGATCCGATCTCGGGTAACACGGTTGAGTTTACACTAGACTACGCTATAAGCGTAAATAAGAAATTGAGAGAAGATCCGAGTGTTTATAATGCACTTATGAGAGCGTGGGAAAGTGCTGCACGAGAGAAATACTTATATGTTAGCAACCTACTGCAAGCGGCCTTGGGCGGTGTGACCACATCTACAGAAACACCAACAGTAACTCCAACTACGCCTACCCCTACGGGAGCAATATCACCCACACTAATGATACTAGTTGTAGTAGTAGTTGTTGTCATAATCGCGATGATAGTTACGGCTTTAGCGAGGAGGGAGTAGCTCTAATAGGCAAAACTTTTTTTACTTCTCCATTCACAATATGTCTCAAAGAGAAGAAAGAGGCTGGTGTAAGCTATTTGACTGGTAGTCCCAGGGCCGGGCTCTCAGATGTCATCTTAGCGAGTGTATTCTTCTCAGCACTTTACATGCTGGGATTTGAGGTCTTAACTCCATTTGAAGCAGAGCTCTTCGCGTACATTGTGTGGGTTGCAAGCTTTCTCTACGGGTATTTTGCACTACTATTAGGATTTGACTATGTGAGAGTTAAAAGTAGCCCTACTCTGTCGTTTATTGCCGCTGTCTTAGCCCTCTATGAGATAATCGTCATATTTACTGGTGTAAGCGGAGTACTAAGACTACTTGCAGTAGCATTCTCACCCTTTGTAGGACTCGTCTCTCTAGGTGCTCTGCGAGAGTGGTTTAGTAGCATTAAATCTCAGAGAGAAATAGCTAAGGTGGGTTTTGGGTACAGAGTGAAGTCTGCTTTTTACCAGCTTGATAGGACAATGTGGTTTTTCTTCATAACGGGTTTCATATATCTCGTAGCATTCATGCTTATTCCAATACTAATAGTGCTTCTTTACTCGTTTACTCCTCCAACGGGTGGAGAGTGGTGGGCTAACTTCTACACGGTTCTTAGGACACCAGGCTATGTTAACTTGAAACCCCTATATGCAGAGCCATTTAAGAAGATCACATTGCCTAGTGGTGAGTGCATAGTTGTTCTAAGAGGAGTGAATTACGGACCCGTATTAAACAGCATTATTATAGCTGCCATAGTAACAGCTACTACGACTATACTGGGTACGTTTGTAGCGTTCATTTTAGCACGCTATAGGTTTCCAGGTCACACCTTACTAAGAGTTCTCGCGATAATACCACTATTTAATACACCATTCATAAACGCATATGTCATTAAGCTTCTATGGGGCGAATACGGCCCTATATCCACGCTGTTAAGGGCCATAACAGGGTGTTCTCTGCGCATTGAGGGGCTTGCCGGCGTCGCGGTTACTCAGATACTCTCATTCTACCCAATAGTGTACCTAAATGCATACACATCATTTATCAATGTAGATCCCTCTATGGAGGAGCAAGCAGAGAACCTCGGCGCTAAGGGCTTTAAACTATTCAGGTCAGTAACACTTCCATTAGCACTTCCAGGCATAGTTGCCGGCTCAATACTTGTGTTTGTCTTCAGCTTAGAGGATCTGGGTGCACCAATAGTATTTAATGAGCGTGAGTTAATGAGTTATAGAATATTTAGTGGACTCACAACAGTGTATGGGCAAGTTTCACCTGAAATAGCTGCTCTAGGAATAGTAATGTTAGTTTTCGCCTTGATAGCGTTCCTCGCTATAAGAAACTATGTTAGCATGAGGAGTTATGCTATGATTAGTAGAGGTGGTAGGTGGAATCCACGTATTAGAAGACTAGGTCGCCTCGGAGTAGTACTCGTCTACCTCTTAGTGTTTCCACTAGTAGTCTTCACGGCGCTTCCACAAATAGGAGTAATTTTAATGTCTCTAAGAGTACTCAAGCCCTATATTGGTGTATCTGGTTTAGAAATTGGTATCTCAGAGGATCCCCTATATAGCTTTAGAAGAATTCTAAGTGATCCAGACATATACAAGTATGTAACGAACACTGTAATATACGCTGGCGTGGCAGTGGTAATAGCTGCTTTCTTAGCTACATGTATAGCCTACAGTGTTAGTAGAATTAAGGTTAAATCTATAACTAGCGTTTTAGACTCTCTTGCAGTAGCCCCACTAGCTATACCTGGACTAGTGTTCGCACTAGGTTACTACATACTCTTCTCTGGCTTAGGGAGAATTCTACCTGTGCAGATAGGAGCTAGAATAAGCCCTGCAAGCCCGGCATTTGAGGCTTGGCTAGTGTTTATTTTAGCCTATAGTGTTCGGAGATTACCCTACGTTGTGAGGTCTGTTTTCGCGGGATTCCAGCAAATACACGAGAACTTAGAGGAGGCCGCGTTAAATCTTGGAGCCACGAGGCTTAAAATGGTGTTTGGAGTTATACTACCACTAATTATGGGCTATATTCTCAGTGGCTCACTAATAGGATTTATCTACATGGTTACCGAGGTCTCTACAAGCGTGACTTTTGGAGGTATTAGACAAGAACAGGCGCCTCTAACGTTCTTCATGAAACAGTACTACACGGGCTTTGCCGGTTTAGGGCCGGAGGTTGTTGCGGCTATAGGATCAATACTAATAGCTTTACAGCTAATAGTAGTAATAGTAATAGTCTATGTATTTAAACAGAGGTATGCATTTATAGGTATTTAGGGGGGTTTGTTGACAAGAGTCACTTTAAAAGACGTGTCAAAGTACTATGGTAGCATTGTAGCAGTTGACCACGTGTCTTTTACTGTTGAAAAGGGAGAGCTATTTACACTCCTGGGCCCCTCGGGGTGTGGTAAGACAACCACTCTCAGAATAATCGCCGGCTTTGAGACTCCAGATACAGGGAGAGTGTACTTCGACGACGATGATGTCACGTTTCTAAAGCCATATAAGCGCAATACGGCAATGGTTTTCCAGAATTACGCGTTATGGCCGCACATGACCGTGTTTGACAACGTCGCATATGGGCTTCGAGTTAGGAAAAGAGAATTAAAGCTATCAGAAAACGAGATCAAGAAGAGAGTTATGTGGGCTCTAGAGCTAGTAAAGCTCAAAGGGCTTGAACACCGTTATCCTCTTCAACTTAGCGGTGGACAACAGCAGAGAGTAGCGTTAGCTAGAGCCCTAGTAGTTCAACCTCGAATATTACTCCTCGACGAGCCTCTAAGCAACTTAGACGCCAAGTTGAGAATAGAAATGAGAGAAGAGCTAAAAAGACTCCAGAAGTCACTGGGAATTACCACAATTTACGTCACACACGACCAAGTGGAAGCTATGAGTCTAAGCGACCGCGTTGCAATAATGAATAAGGGCAAGATCATCCAGGTCGGGACACCTAGAGACCTATACTTCAACCCCAAAAACCTATTTGTAGCAGACTTCCTCGGGCGCAGTAGCATATATAGGGGCGAGGTGCTAGTCCAAGAAGGGAATGGGGCTATAGTAAAATTAGAGGACACTGATATTACAGTTAGAGGCGTGACACCCGAGAAGACGCTACCAAACAAAGTGGCAGTTGTAATAAGACCTGAAGTAATGAAAATAGGCTCAAGTGAAGACAGTAAAGATACTGTTGTGAAGGGGACACTGGAATTCGCGATGTTTGTAGGCGACAAGGTAGAGGGGAGAGTGAAAATCGGCAATTTAAAGCTACTCGTCTACTTGCCTAATACTCAGGAGGTCAGAATAGGAGATGAAGTAACCCTCACTATTCCGTGGAGAAACACCATTATCTTACCCCTAGAACTAGAGTAACTGTGTCCAGGAGTTATTCTTTAAACAGTAAGTTACACTTGAATGCACTAGAGTACCTCCTCTTAGCCTACATGTATTTACCTGTAGGCACTCCTCGCTAATCCAGTCTAGAGTCATAAATGAAGGCGTATAGTTCCCTCCCCCACCACCCCAGACACCCGTGAGGGAACCTGGGTTTAAGAGTAGAGTAGAGCCGTCGGGACTTACACGGGTGAAGTCTGCGTGAGTGTGTCCTGAGACAAGTACTTGTACACCTAGTCTCCTAGCTATTTTTGAGAGCTCTACGGGGTTTCCACGGGGATAGACTCCATCGCCGTGAATTAGTCCAATTTGAATCGACTTGTACTTAACAATAGCCTGTTTAGGTAGTGGTAAGTAGTCCATATTCCCCCTTACAACGTAGTAGGTTTTTGCAATGCTCTTAATCCAGTCGAGAACTTCTTCGGATGTTAAATCACCAGTAAATAAAACTAGTTCCCAGGGTTTCAACTCAGATAAGTGTTTAGAGATAGTGTGTGGAATACTCGTAGCTCGATCTGGTATGTGAGTGTCTCCCATAATGAGAACTCGGCTGGTCAATATTGATCAGCCGGGTAAGTTCTCTTCACTAATCGAGCCGGAGGTAAGTCATCACCAATACTACTAGTTATAGAATAGTAGTTAATAAAGACACTACTCAGCGTACTTCTCAATTTTCTTAGTGAATACGTAGTTAAATGGGAATGGTATAAGTAAATAGATTAGAGGCCTGTATTCCGGTGATAAAAGCCTCTTGAGGACTCTCTTAGCACTCGCGTATCCATCACAGTAACCGCTGAGCACGCCCTCTACTATCTCCTCGTAGATTTCCTTATTATAAATAGCTCTCCAGTAGCCGTCTACGGTTAGAGTTGACGCGAGGACCAGTAAATCCCAGGCGGCGTACTCGTCACTATAATTCATAGTAGCCTGCTCAGCGTCGATAATGTAAATACTATTGTCTGTGGTGTAAACGAAATTAGTGATTTTTGAGTCTCCTAGAGCCCACCCCTCCTCGTGGCAGTTGCCGAGTTCTCTGCCTACGTTGTAGTGGGCTGCTCTTGGTGCGTTGTAACTATATGTCTCACCCTTGACGAATTCTCTGATCAATACGCTACTCGAGAAGTCTACTAGGATGACTTTAGGCTTATTAAAGCACTTCTCTGAGTACTGGAGAAAGCCGACCTCGCGTTTAAGTCTCTCAAATGGGTCTTGCTCAAAAGGATACTTCCTCACAGCTAGATTTGAAGTTGTAATTAAAAACCACTTTAATACGCCTAGTTCACTAGCGTACTTCTTAACCACGTAGATCTTATCGCCGACAATATAGTACTCGGTCTGCCTAGATAACTCATCTAAAAAGCTAATTAGACTAGTCTTCACAGTAACACCAATCTAGACTGCACACTACTAAGTCTACTATTGTAGAATCGAGGCTAAAATAACACGATTTTTGTCTATAACTCCGGGTAAATATATAGAAGCCTGGGCTTCTAATTGTGAAAGGCAGTTAAATAAACATAAATATACATTGTAGAACAGATGGTTCAAGGAAGTATACATAGAGATCACCACTAAAATTCTATTAGCGACTATCAAGTGAATACTTAAATACCTAGGTCTCTCTGGGGTATGCTTTGGGGGCCGCTGTTGTCATCTTCGGTTTTTTCCGAAAGACCGATTACTCATAGAAGCGACATAATAGTGATCCCACTAAAACCAAGGAAAAAGATGATTTCAATTAGAGTTAACGCGGATGACATACTCGTTATAGATAAGTTCACTTCTAAGAATGGGTATTATTCGAGAACACTGGTTTTAACAAAGCTCATTGAAGCTTTCGCGGAGGGTATTAGGAGGGCGAATTTCCGTGTTAATAGTGTAAGGCTGGTATTTTCAGGTGGAGAAGGCAGTGGGGAAAAAGAAGTCAATATAGTCATAGATTTAAATAGTAATGAGAAGACGCACGCTTAGAGTATCCTACTTCTTCGCTTTAACAGCATTTATAATTAACTTGACTATATCTGCTGGTAACCCTATCATGTGTGCAATTTGCTCTGGTGTGAACGCCTCTCCGTACTTACTATAAAACTCTGTAACTGCGTGTATAGGCTCCATGTAGAATATTCTCCTGCCCTCTTTAACCTTAGCTATTATACCGAGTCTATTTAGCTTAGCGAGGTAGCGGGATTCTATAGTTCTAGCTCTACCAGTGTACTTCGCGACGTCATCTGCTGTTACTTTCCTCAGCGCGATAACAGCGTCTAGCGTCTTGAGAACTGGTGGAGTAATAATTATGCCTCTCTTAACGAGAAATCTAATATCATATATTCCACAGAGTTCACTATACTCCATGTTAACACACCACTTTAACTGTAATATCTGATTTGTACAGAGCTTAATAAATACTTCTACTGAAAATTATAAATGTTAAAGAGCAAATATGTATTTTCAACATAATAGTCAATTATAATATCAATTTTAAATGATTCTAACACCCTACTTGGATAAGTGTTAATTCTTAATAAGGGCTCGGTGGTAGAGTTTAGACTAGGTGTATGTATGTCAACTGCGAGGCTACTTTCAGGTGGAAGACTACTCGAGGAGGTTACTAATAAAACTAGAGATCACATGAAACACATTGTTCAGGGTCTAGGTATTCTTAATGATATAATCAGAAGTTACAGAGATCTAAGCTACGAGGAAGCACAAAGCAAGTATGATGAGCTAAACATGCACGAGGAGAAGAGTGATGAGATCAAGAGAAGCATTATGAGTATTCTTAAAGCCACTCACTTACACCCGGAGGATAGAGAGGACTTATTGAGAATAATATTAACACTAGACGACGTTATTGGCTTAGCAAAGGCTATTGCTAAAAAGATGATTATATTTAAGCACTTAAAACTCGAATTGCCAAGTAATGTACACAGCACACTATTAGATATGTCTAATAAGTCTATTGAGGCTGTGAAACTAGTAGCTGAGCTACTTGAGTCTACAGGGGCTGGTTATAACAAGATCGTTGACTTAACACACAAGATCGAGGAGCTTGAGGAAGAAGTAGACGATATAAGGCTTCGCGCCTTCGAAGAGCTGTTAAAGGAGTGTTCAACTAAGTTTATACCACTGTGTATTGTAATGCCAGTAGTTATAGATGACCTGGAGAAAGTTACTGATAAGTGCGAGGATATTGCAGACCTATTCCGCCTTTACGCTGTGTCGAGGTAGCTGAATTGGTAATTTACTGCGTAGTGCCAGCAGCTGGCGAGAGCACTAGGTTTCCGTGGAATAAGCTTCTCTATAATTACTGTGATAAGCCTGTTATAGTGCAGACTATTAGCAATATCCTGGAGTCTGGTGTCTTTAAAAAAGTAGTTGTTGTACTGGGTTACCAGCACGAGCTGGTTGCTGATGCCTTGAGGGATTTCAGGAGTCACGTAGATATTACTGTTAATTCTCACTATAAACAGGGTATGAGCACTTCTATTAAACTCGGAGTTGAATATATTGCTAGAAACTACGGGGACGCTAGAATTATAGGTGTTAATCCGGGAGACGTTGCCTGGATACACCCAGGGATTTACACTAGCGTAGTAGTGCGGTTCTCCGAGCAGCTGGGTAGGTTTCGTGTAGCAGTAGCAGCGTATAGGGGTATAAGGGGGCACCCAATACTTTTCTCCTCCGAGATCCTCAGTGAACTCCTCTCAATAAGCGAGGAGAAAATGGGCTTGAAAGAAATAACCTCGAAGTATAGAGATCAAACTCTAATAGTCGAGACAGGCTATCCTGGAGTAATACTAGACCTGGACACTGTCCTCGATATACTCAGAGTTAAACAACTGGTTAACAAGTAGATATCTCGGCGTAAAGTATGCAAAAACACTCTAAGGGATTTATAACCTCCAAGGAGGAGCCATAGAGATCAAAAAACACCACAAACAACCATTGAAAAACTGAAAAAGTGTTGCAAATCACTCTTCTAAAAGCATACTAGGAGGGCTACTATACTCTGATTTCACCGTTTCTCACAACTCTAATTGAAACGCCTTCTTCGTCTACGTCGATTACTATTTCCGGTGCTCCATAGATTAAATTGTGCTTCATGGCTAGCGTGTCCTGATACGCACCCGTGTCGAGAATGGCAATGTAGTAGTCTTCGTTTTTAACAGGTAGAGTCAACGGTACACCTCTTAGTTTCAATTTAGTTCCTGGAATAGCAACTAGCTTACTATCTACTGTTGTGAGAATTGGTTTTCTCGTATTCAATAGGTTGCCTGGACTAATATAGTGGGAGATTTCACCCATACTGTCACAGGTTATGTCAGCTAGAGATGCCAGTACCTCGGGTTGCCTATTAAGGCCCTGTACTGGTATAACCTGGAAGTACTGATCTACGAGAACAGAGTCCGGAATATCCGCGAATATGGACATGTTTAAGACAAAGCGCTTACTAGGCGAAGTCATAATTCTCAGAATACTGTTATCACCTAGAACATCACTAATGCTTATATCACCTGTGAGTAGAAGTGCTGAGACCCTCTGCGATATCTCATCTTCAACAAGCGCTATCAAGTCCTCGTAGAGCTCGCGGATCTTGACGTCTTTCTCGCTGATTGATCTCAATTCACCAAGTAGCTCTCTTACTCTTGATAGAAAGGTCTTAGCGTCTCTAATAGACCGTATTTTCTCAGCGTATTCATGTAGCGTATTAGTGCTCTCTTTGTACTTTACAGCGGAGTATGGTCTAACGTCAATTACTTTCGTGACTAGAATTCTGTGTGATGCAACTATAAACCTCCCTCCCTCAAACACTAGATCAGGGTTTCTATGGTTCTTTGAAAACTCGCTGATCAGTAGCCTAGCGTAGTCAATAACACTATAATCAGGTGACTCCTCCTCGCTATCTCTTACATCTAAGTATGGGTATGCTAGGCCTCCTCCAGGGTCTACCATTGATATGTTCTCAAAGCCCAGCTCTAAGAGCTCCTCGTAAACGCTTCTCAGCTCTTTCACATAGGTCCTCACATCACTGAATCTAGAGATCTGCGATCCTGGGTGCATGTGTAGTAATACTGTCCTGCTCTTTAACCACTTAAAGTCATCCATGATCTTAATGAGAGTGTTCATGGTTAAACCGAATTTACTGGATAATCCGGCTGAATCAGACCACTTGCCGTGGGGTTTTGTAATGGGCTTTACGCGAATTCCTACTTCTAGTTCTGGGTACTTCTCCACTATTTCAGCATCGTGCTCGCTCTCCACGTCAACTATAACGCGCCAGCCTAGTTTATGTAGTTTTAAGAGGAATTCAACGACCTTCTCCGTGAAGACTCCATCGTATATTAGTGTGCGAGGAGAGTACTTTTCGGCTAAACTTACTAGTAGTTGAAGCTCGCCTAGAGAGCCTGTATTAAACCCCCACTTGTACTTCTCACCGTACTTGAATATACTTTCAACAACTACTGGTATTGGGTTTACTTTCATCGGATAGACTGGTAGCAGCAACCCCTTATAGCCCGTGGCTTTTATTAGCTCGTTGAACGTCTCGTAGACAAGCATCATTGCTCTACTAATCAGCGGCAGTATTCTTATATAGGTTAAGTCAAAGCCGAATTGCTTCACGAGGTCTCTTATTCTAAGCGATCGATCTCCTAGTCTTATTACCAAATATCCATCTTCGTCAATATCTAGAACATCCCCTCTAATTGAGTGCTCTAAGCCGTATACTCTTCTCGCTATGTCCCTAGACCATGTCTCACTATGCATTTCTATCTATGCCATACTACTAATCTGTCCTTAAGATAAGTAGGAAACGCCTTATAAGCTATGACCTCACAGAAATATAATACACCTGTATTACCCGCTACGTAGTTCCCTGTTCCTCTAATGGGTCAGGCGGTCCGTGAATTCTTCACGAATCAGGTATGAGGGACCCTCTTCATCCCTAAAAATGCTCTCTGATAACACGTGCTTATAACTACTGGGTATTACATCTTGATGTTTAAGCTTTAAGTAGTTTTCTTCAGTTTCCTCGCAGCTCTCTTTAAGACCTCTAGCAGCTCTTCGGGAGGCAGATATCCCGGTACGACTTCAACGGGAGTAGCTCCATAAACATCGTAGTCCTCGACGCGTGTTATAGCAACATAGGGAACGTACATTACTCGGTATTTATCGGCCTCATATGGGTGTTCAAAGGCCTCAATTGTCTCAACTATTAAGTTACTGTTTACAATGCCTACTTGATTCATGAAGTCTGATACTATTGGGCAGTATGGGCACTCTGGAGTAACAAATACTTTTATGTGCATTGGAGTCTCAATAGACTCGACCTCCTCTACTGTGTGCTTATCTATTCTAACACCCTCAGAGATGTACTCGTGGACGTAAATAAATGGCGCAAACTCCTGTCCACTTGGCAGGCCGTAGTACCTTACGTTTCTTCTCACAGTGTCATATATAAAGGCGGGAACATACCGGGGTTTTAAGTGCCTTGCAGAGTGAAAATCCAGTATCTCGAAACTAATCTTACCATTACTAATAGCAGAGAGTTCTTCTACGAGCTGCTTTGCCTCAGGACACGTGTTACACTTTCCACTACTACCCGGCGACGATGTAGAGTCTAGTACAAGTACGTCTCTAAGGCTTTTCCTTAAACCGGCAAATATGCGTCTTAGCTCACTCGCTGTTTCCTCGTCAAATAGTGAAGCCACTTAAAGCCACCTCCATAGTAGTTGAATTAATATCTAAGTATACCTTATAAACAATATTAGAGTGAGCTAGTTTGAGTAAGCCTCTCACCCTGAGAGTTCTAGAGGAAATAAGCAAAAACCCTGGTCTCAGCGTTAAGGAGCTCTCAGAGCTACTTGGAGTTAACGTGGAGAGAACAAGAGGCATACTATATAAGTTAAAGTCGAGCGGCTTTGTCGAGAAAGCTGGGAGAGGTTACGTGTTAACAGAGAGGGGAGTTAAGTTCTTAGAGTTCCTTGAAAAGTCGAAGAGAACAGCTGTGAGAGAAGAGACACTGGTAGGGGAGCGCTTAGAGACTAGTAAAGAGGAGAGTTTAGAGAGCGCTACAGCGATGTCCCGCGCTGAGTCCCATGGGAAAGTGCGTGAAGCATATTCCAGTGAAATGAGTATTGATCAGCTGAGAGTAAAGCTCGAAGAGCTCGAGGAGAGAGTTGAGAAGTTAGAGAGGGCTGTGAGAGACCTTGAGAAAGCTGTGCAGGCGGGGCGCAGGAAGCCTGAAAGCGTGATCTTAGAGGAGCCAGTCATGTTCTTTAACGACGCGGTCAGCAGGTACGGGCAGGCATACGTGGAGAAGCTGATCTCTGAGGGTAGGGTTAAAAGAATAGGCATGATAGTAGTAGACGCAGTATTCTACTCGGAGTTTAAGAGTAAATTTCCTATAAGAGTGCAAGATGAAGACAAGTTATCGCACTACGAGAAGATACTACTCGATGAAATGAGGAGAGAAGCGATGGTTGTTCTCTTCGCGGGGAGAGAGTACAGGCTTGTAGAGACTTAAATGTAAGCTTTGATAATCAGGACTCGGCCTCCTCGTAATCCCATGTCAGTACTGAGGCGTACTTCTCAGGGCATTTCACTCCATCCGGGCACCCCTTTCCGTGCCTTATAGGGGTCTTTAACTTACTGAGTAAGACTACGCGGCTGGGTATAGACTCGCTGAGTAGCTCGTAACCCACTATCTCACCGAGCTTCCTAGCGAACTCGCGTACCTCTGAGTGAGTAGGCATACTGCTGAGAGATAGGCGCTCTCTACTAACACCTAAATACATATAGGCTTTTACTTCAACGTAGTGGGGATTACCTTTAACTATTAGCTCCGCGAATCTCTTTAAGGCCTCTTCGTGATCGTTAAATCCCTTGACGAGAGTAATTCTGTAAGTCACAGGGGAGTTAAACGACTTCAGTAATTCAACTGTCTCTTGAAATAGCTCCCAGGCCCTAGGAACTAGCGGCCTGTTGAAGTACTCGTATGATTTCTTATCCCAAGCTTCCATGCTCACATATAGTTGAGTTGGCTCGGTTTCAAGGCTTTTTAGCACATCAGGCCTTGTACCGTGAGTAACTAGGAAAGTTGTTATGCCACGTCTATGATACTCCTCAATTAGCTCACTCAGCCTCGGGTACAGTAAGGGCTCGCCGGCTAGGCTTATTGCGGCGTGTTTTGGATTCAAGGCCTCTTCAACCATTTTCTGGTCTGCAGACGGATTGCCTTTAAACCCTGCGACTACTTGCCTATGAGCTCTAATACTCTCTTCAACTAGCACTTCAGGGTCGTCTACTACTGGTGGTTTTGTATCGTCCCAGTGCATACCTATATCTTCTGGCTGAATTCTCCAGCAGTGAAGACACCTATTCCAACACCACGCTACAACTGGTGTCATTTGTATACACCTGTGGCTTTCAATACCATACCACAGGCACTTGTAGCAAAATCTGTGTCTAATAATAGCCTCTTTAGTCCAGTGACACCTCTTAACGGCGCCTAGAGTTCCTATGATGTGATATCCCTGCTTCGCAAGCCTCTCGTATATTGCCCTGTAGACTGGACTACTACTCCAAAACTCTTCTCTCCGCTCTCTAACTCTCCCCCAGTCGATAGTCACTTAGTACACCTCTAGTAAACACCTGTGCAAAACACCTTATATCTCAGAGCACTACGTTTTATGAAATTCAGAGTTAAATGAATAGTAATGATTTATTAGTTTGCCGTGCTATTTGGAGTAATAATGAGTGATGAGCGAACCCGTGACGGATCAGTGAAGAAGGTTGGCGTTGCTGAGCTCGAAGTGGGGGCTGATGAGTCTTGTCTAAGAGATATAAAGTTTACACGTGGCTCGGCGAGGATTACGAGTTTGAAGTTGTCGAGAAGTCTCGAGATACAGTAGTACTTAAGAGTACTAGGACTGGCAGGCTGTACAGGGTTAAAGTGGAGTATCCTGGTGATAAGAGAGTAGTATGTGATGTTAATGGTGTTAAGCACACAGCGTACATTAGTATTGGTGAGGGTGTATTTATAGACTACGAGAAGGTACCGGTATCTCGAGTTACATCGTACAGTGTAGCTGTGAGCAGAGTTGAAGAGAAGAAACCGGCGAGAAAACCCGTTGAGGCACCGGGAATTATCACAGCCCCGATAACTGGTCGTGTTGTAGAGGTCAAGGTACCCGTCGGAGCCAGTGTCAAAGAGGGAGATGTGTTGCTACTAATGGAGTCTATGAAAATGGTTATTGAGGTTAAATCACCCTATAGTGGCGTTGTTGAGGAGATATACGTGGAGAAAAATAAGCCCGTAAATAAAGGTGAACCCCTCTTAAAAGTGAAACTACGCGGGTAAAAAACTAGATTAAACTACAGTGGAATATTACTGTGCTTTCTCAGAGGAGTGGGCTCAGCGTGCTTAGTGGAGAGAGCCACGAGGGCTTCATACACCTTTTTCCTCGTTTGTGCTGGGTCGATCACGTCGTCAATATATCCCAGCTCAGCCGCCCTATACGGATTAGCGAACAGCTCCCTGTACTCTTTCAGCTTCTCTCTAAACAGGGCTTCCGGGTCAGGGGCTTTCTCCATTTCCTTTCTATACAGTATTCTAACAGCCCCCTCAGGTCCCATAACGGCTATCTCGGCCGTTGGCCAGGCGTAGTTTATGTCACTGTTTAGCGAGAGGCTCCCCATAGCTATGTATGCTCCACCATAGGCCTTTCTCATAACCACTGTGATTTTGGGCACTGTTGCCTCGGCGTAAGCGTGGAGTATTTTAGCTCCGTGTTTAATTATTCCGCCGTGCTCCTGGTCGACACCGGGCATGAATCCAGGCGTGTCAACCAGAGTCACGATCGGCAGGTTAAAGGCGTCGCAAAATCTAACAAATCTCGCTATTTTATTACTAGCGTCTATGTCTATTACTCCGGCATTAACTTCTGGTTGATTTGCCACAATACAAACGCTGTACCCCCCTATTCTACCAAACCCAACGACAGCGCTCTTAGCGTAGTTAGCGTGTACTTCTAAGAACTCTCCATTATCTACAATTAACTCTATTACTCGCTTAACATTAAAGGGCTTCATTGAGTCTAACGGGACGATCTCATACAGCTCATCAATTCTCCTATCCACCGGGTCCTCCGTAGCCACATATGGGGGTTCTTCAGTACAGTTGCTCGGCAAATACGATAAGAGCCTCCTAATTATTGTAAAAGCCTCCTCTTCGCTCTCAGCGACAAAGTGCGCGACTCCACTAATAGACCCGTGTACATCTGCCCCTCCGAGTTGCTCAAATGTAACAGATACTCCTGTCGCCGCCTTTACTACTTCTGGCCCAGTAATGAACATGTATGAGCCTTTAACCACAATAACGAAGTCCATTAATGCGGGACTGTACGCTGCGGCCCCCGCGCAGGGGCCCATTATTACAGCTATTTGAGGGATAACACCGCTCGCTTTCACGTTACTGTTGAATATTTTCCCACACCCGTGGAGAGCCGCAACACCCTCCTGTATTCTCGCGCCGCCAGAGTCGTATAGTCCTATTACAGGGACCCCTGTTTGCACTGCTAATTCTATTGTCTTCGCGATTTTCTCTCCGTGAGCTTCACCTATACTACCGCCGAGCACTGTGAAGTCCTGGGCGTAGACGTAGACGAGCCTGCCGTCTATTCTACCATAGCCTGTTATTACTCCATCACCGTAGAACCTAGCTTTATCCAGGCCGAAGTACGTAGACCTGTGGACTCTAAGCCACTGGAGCTCCACAAATGAGCCTGGATCAAGCAGTTTATCTAGCCTCTCTCTAACCCATAGCTTACCCTTCTGCTTTTGCTGCTCAATTTTCTCCTTGCCTCCTCCTAGTACCGAGAGCTCTCTGAGCTCTTGCAGCCTCTTTAATAAGTCACTGTGCTCGCTCATTCACTTTACCCTCTTAAAGACAGCCACCGCGGCAATGGTGCTAACACCACCGATATTGTGTATTAAAGCGGTCTCAGGGCTACTGGCCTTGAAGCCTGGGAAGTCGCCTCTAAGTTGCATAACAGCCTCAGCAGCCTGGTAAACCCCTGTTGCGCCAACGGGGTGCCCCCTGGCTTTCAGGCCTCCACTGAAGTTTACTTCGGGCTTATCACCCTTCTGGAACTTACCCTCCTTGAAGAGCTTAACAGCCATACCCTTAGGCGCGAAGCCGAGGTCTTCCAGCGAGGCGTAGGCGGTTATGTGAAACGCGTCGTGAAGCTCAACATAGTCAATGTCTTTAATTGTCAATCCTGCCTTCGCCAAGGCGCTTCTAGAAGCCAACACTGTTGACTCCATTGTTAGGAGGTCGCGCCTTGTAGACATGTCTACGCTGTCTGTAGCGACACTAACAGTAGAGAGCTCGACTAAAGTGTCCCTCCCAGTAATCTTACCGACTTCCCTAGCTTTCTCCTCCCCTCTAACTAGCAGTACTACTGCGGCGCCATCGCCGATTGGGGCCGCGTGAAACAGCCTTATTGGATCGGCTATTAGTGGGCTATTGAGGATCTCTTCTAGAGTAGTCTTTCTTGGAAGCTGAGCGTAGGGATTATAACTCCCGTATTCGTGCATTTTAAGAGGCCACAGCGAGAGGTCTTCATCAGTGTAGTTGAAAGTATTCATGTAAAGCCTGGAGATCATCGCGTTAAGACCCGTGAAAGTAACACCGTAGAAAACCTCGTAGTCAGCGTCAGCTGCCTGAGCTAGAGCCCTAGTCACAGTCTCGGTGTTAGCCTCAGTGAGCTTCTCTACGCCTCCTACAGCGACCACGTCGGCCACGCCTGATTTAACGAGAGCAAACCCAGTGTACAGTGCTACGCCTCCACTGCCGCAAGCAGCCTCGACTTTAAAAGCCGGTACTCCCCTAAACCCAGCGTAATCCGCGACAAGTGCTCCGAGGCTATCTTGCTGCATTAACACGCTAGAAGTCATATTCCCAACAACTATAGCCTGCGGTTTAACTCCACCAGCATCGTCAATAGCTTTCCACAGCGCCTCCGCGAAGAGCTCTTTAGCGTGCTTTTCGTAGAACCGCCCTATTTTAGTCATTCCCACTCCAACCACGAAGACGCGATCCATGATCAGCACCTCTCTAGTACCACAGTTAATACTCTCTATACAACGTGAGGTATAAAAGCTAATCGTAAAATCCCCATAGTTAATAGGTGGAGGTTAATACGCATGAACTGGATTAATGAAATTAAAGAAGCAATTAAGAGCTACGCTGAGAAAATAGAGGACAGTACCATTAAGAGACTCGTTCTTGAAATTCTAGAGAAACCGGAGCTCACATACACTGCTACTCGGCCGCTCATAAGTTTAGAGGAGTCCCCTGCAGCGCCACGTAAACACCACTACTTTACAGGAGGACTGCTACTGCACACTCTCTCTGTCGCGAGAACGGCCGCCGCGATCGCGCAGATCATTGAGGAAGTATACGGCGTTAAAGTCGACAAAGACGTGGTCTTAGCTGCAACAATACTACACGATATCTACAAGTACTACCAGTACACTAGAGACGACGTCTACGGAGGCTACAAGGCAAGAGATGACTGGTATTTACCACACCACTACGCATTAGTGGGAGAGCTAGTTATGAGAAAAGCACCAGAAAAGCTCATTAGAGTGATCTCAGAGATTCACGGAGAAGCACCCTTTACTACAATTGAAGGCCTCATAGCACACTTAGCTGACTCACTAGACGCAAAGCTGGGAGAGATACTACAGAACACAATGCTTAGTAAAGTTAAAGAGCTCGAACTCACTTGTCAACTATACAGAGCAGTAAATGAACTATTAGCCGAGAAAGGCCCAAGAGAAATTATTCCCCTCTTATTCGAGAACCCAGGTGAATTCAAGGAGAGAGTTACTAAAACCTGCTCAGCTATGAGTAATGAAACTAGATCACTTAACACGCTAGATCACTCTCTCTAATACACTCGCATATTAAATTCCAGTACTCCTTAGACCCCTTTAACTTATCATAGACCTCTGTGAGGTCTCTGCTTGTTAAAACATAGTCACCGAGGTACTTAATAGCAAACTTAACGAGGTCGCTCACATCACAGCTCCAATTTAAGAGTCCACTTTTAACTAAGAGTAGTAAGTCTAGTGGAGTAGGAATAAGCCTCTCAATTTCCACTAAGTAGTCGTAATTAATACTTCCCCTCGATAAGAGAAAGTACTCGGTAAACCTATCAACCACGAGAACATCCCTCCACGAGCTTGGAGCAGATAACTCAATTCTACTTGGTAGTACACTAAACCACTCAGTGAGGTCAATTCTCCCGTAAACTCTCGCCTTTATTACAAGCCCTATTAGTTTAACAGAGAGGTCAGTAG
>JAJHQQ010000058.1 GCA_020833245.1 Desulfurococcaceae archaeon | reverse complement strand
ATCTAATAGTTTAAGGCTCAGGGATTCACGGTGTGAGATTTGAAACTAAGAGTTGTATTAGACCTCGAGGGCCGTGACGTTTACTGGCAAATGGCTATTGACGAGGCGCTGTTAACGCTGAGATCTCGTGGTGAAATACCCAGTACCCTAAGGCTTTACAGGTTTAAGCCTAGTGCTGTTACAATTGGCTATTTCCAGAAGATCTCTGAGGCAGTCAACCTGGAGTTTTTGCGTGAGCGCGGTATTCAGTTCACTAGGAGAATTACTGGTGGTGGGTCAGTGTACCACGACACTAATGGCGAAATAACATACAGCATAGTACTACCCGTTGAGGGGGTCTTAACAGACGTCTTAGAGAGCTACAGGATTATATGCTCTGGCTTAGTTTACGCTCTGAGAAAACTAGGTGTGCCAGCTGAGTTCGTCCCCGTCAACGACGTAGTTGTCTACGGGAGAAAGATCTCGGGAAGTGCTCAGACGCGGAGAGCGGGCTTTCTACTACAGCACGGAACACTAATGTACGCTACAGACCTCGACACGCTTGAAAGAGCCCTATTAGCCCCTAGAGAGAAGCTTGAGAGTAAGGGTGTGAGGAGTATACGTGAGAGAGTCGTAGTTCTCAGGGACATAGTGGGCGATATAAGCGTAGAGGAGCTCGCGAAGACCCTTGTTGAGGGCTTCTCGAGAGCGCTGATTACAGATGTCTATTACGATGAGCTCACGGAGAGAGAACGCAGAGCGGCAGGAGAGCTCGTGGAGAAGTACAGGGATCCTAGCTGGATTTTCAAGAGGTGAGTACATTGAGACAAGTCTCTCTAGTACTACGCTATACTAAAACCGTGAAATTAGACATAGTTCTCGGCGAGAACTGCGAAGTCAAAGACATAACTATATCGGGGGACTTCTTCGCATACCCCGAGGACTCTATAGAGAGACTTGAAAACAGAGTTAAGAAGTGTAGTAGCAGAGAGTGCGTTGAAAACGCGTTTAGTGAACTAGTAGGCGTTGTAATGCTCGGCGTAGACGTCGAGGACTTAAAGAGTAAGTTGATTAGAATTATTGAGAACTGCGGCGAGGAGCCAGGGAAGTAAACTACTCGCATGAAGCACCATATCCTCCACCTCCGGGAGTCTCAATAGTGATCTCGTCGCCAACATCAAGCGTAATGGTCTGCGAGTAGATTTGCTCAATGCGACCGCTTTTTCTCCTAATAGTTACTCTGGCTGGAAGACCTGGTTCTCCTCCTTCTAAACCCCACGGCCTCGTCTTAAACCTCGAGGCTATTATTGACAGGGTGGCCGGTGCTAGTACTCTAAGCGACCTCACAACCCCGTCTCCACCCCTGTACTTTCCGCGTCCACCACTACCTTCTCTAATCCTGTACTCAGTGAAGAGTAGAGGGTACTCCCTCTCAGCGATCTCAATTGGAGTGTTCATGGTATTAGTCATGTTCACGTGAACTCCCGACACACCGTTCTTAAAAGGCCTAGCACCGGTTCCCCCACCAATCGTCTCGTAGTAAGACCAGTACTTACCCCTGTAGACACCGCCGATCATGAGGTTCATCATGGTGCCTGAGGCCGCTGCCGGGATTTTGCCTCGAAGAGCCCTTGAAAGCGCCAAGAACACCACATCGGCTATTCTATTAGAGGTCTCCAAGTTCCCTGCTCCAACTGGGGCTGGTTTCATAGGGTTAATGATTGTCCCCTCTGGCGCTATCACCTGCACAGTTGAGTAAAACCCATAATTAGTTGGAATATCTTTTCCCAGAGCACACCTCACACTAAACGACGTAGCGGCGAAAGTGACTCCTAGTACAGCGTTTACTGGCTCATCTACTTGCTTATCTGTCCCAGTGAAGTCGGCTACGACACCACTGGTCTTTACTTCTAGCTTTACTTTGATCCTGTAGACCACGTTTCCCCAGTCTAAGAAGTCTTCAGCCTCGTATACTCCACTCTGCCACTTCTCGTACTCTAGCTCTACGAGTCTACGAGTGTAGTCAATCGCCTCACTCCACGCTTCATAAACGCCACTGTACTTCTGGAGGAGCTCTCTTATACGCAACTCTCCAACGCGGTGTGAAGCAATCTGAGCGTGTATGTCTCCAATAGCGTAATCCGGAGTCTTAAAATTCGCTTGAATAATGTTTAACACATCTCTGTTGACACTACCACTAGTCACCAGCTTCACTGGTGGTATTATTAATCCCTCCTCGTAAAGCGTCTTCGCGTTGGGATTAAGCGATGCCGGTGCCGATCCGCCCACATCTACGTAGTGTGCTTTTGTGACAATATACGCTAGTGGCTTACCAATATAGTGTACAGCAGAGATCATTGTTACGTCGTTTAAGTGAGTTCCAGTAATATAGGGGTCATTTGTGACTACTACATCTCCACTTCTCAGCTCAATGTGCTCTTCATCTAAGTAGCGTAAGAGGTTCATTAACCCAACGTGTAGTGACCCGAGGTGTACTGGTATGTGCTCAGCTTGAGCTACTATTCTACCACTAGAATCCGCCACCGCGACGCTGAAGTCCATTCTCTCCCTTATATTGGGTGAAAACGCTGATCTCTTGAGTGCGACGCCTACTTCTTCAGCAATATACTCTGTAGCCTTGAATACCACTTCCCAACTCACAGTCTCGCCTCAATAACACCGTATTTACCAACCTCAGCCTCCCACCTGGGTGGAATAACTATTGTAGAGTAGTCCTCGAGGATGAGTGCAGGACCCTTAATTCTGTAGCCTAATGGTAGTTGCTCTCTCTTGTAAACTGAGGCTTTAACCCACCCATTAAAGAACACTTCTCCCTCGTACACCTCGGGGTTTCCGTCCACAGGTGGATCTCTAAGCATAGGCTTAAGCCTCCTCTTAACCGCGAAGACTCTAGCAACCACGACTTCGACCTCTCTCTGCAATTTAAAGCCATATACAGCTACGTGCTTCTCCTCGAAAACCCTCCTTATGGATTCCAGCGTCGCGGGCTTACCCACTGGGACTGTTAACTCCCAGCCCTGACCCATGTACCTGACATCAGCGTACCTAACATAGTAGTCTGGCTCTAGACGTGCGAGCCTGTCTTCTAGCTCTCTAAAAGCTTCTTCCAGATCTCTAGGATAAGCTCTCCTGGCTTCAAACTTGAAGTCGGCCATGAGCATCCCTAAAGCAGTAAACACTCCCGGCATTGGTGGAATAATAACCCTCTTAACTCCCAGCTCCTCAGCTAAGAGAGCTGCGTGCTGGGGGCCAGCCCCACCAAAAGCAATTAGAGTGAAGTCTCCGGGGTCGAGACCCCGCTCCACAGTTACGAGCCTAATACCCCTAGCCATGACGAGATTAACCATCTCAACCGCTATGCTGGAAACCTCGTATGGGTCTCCTAGCGAGCTGATTGCCTGAATAGCCCTCTTCTTATCTAGCACCATACGCCCCCCGAGTATAGTCTCGGGTAGCCTGCCGAGAGCCAAATTAGCATCTGTGATTGTCGGCTGAACACCCCCTCTACCATAGCACACAGGCCCCGGGTCCGCACCCGCACTTAGAGGGCCTACTCTAAGTGCTCCAGCCTCATCTCTCCAGATAATTGTACCTCCACCAGCAGACACCTCGGAGAGGTCTACGAAGGGGTATCTAACGGGGTAGCCTGAGCCCTTAACGACACGGCCGTAGTGTACTTCACCTCCGACCTCGTACTCTGTAGTTAAGTTCACTTCGTAGTCAACAATAGTAGAAGCCTTAGCCGTGGTCCCACCCATATCGAGAGAGATCACTCTACTAAGACCCAGTAGCTTAGCAAGCTCAGCCGCCGCGATCACTCCGGCCGCCGGGCCAGACTCAACAAGCTGCACTGGTCTCTTAGTAGCTTCATCTACTGTTACTAGTCCACCCGAGCTCGAAGTAACGTAGACTCTTCCCCCACGGCTCTTAACGTACTCCTCGATTTTCTCGAGATAAGCACTCACAATCGGCATTAAAACAGCGTTAACTACAGCAGTGCTTGTTCTCTCGTACTCCCTGGGCTCCCATGCGACCTCGTGTGAGAGGGTGACGTACTTGAATTTCCTCCTTAACACCTCTCC
>JAJHQQ010000057.1 GCA_020833245.1 Desulfurococcaceae archaeon | reverse complement strand
GGGTCTAATTTAGCGTACGCCACGAGGACACCTGCTACTCTAAGTGACATTATAGGGTTAACTGGGGGTATTGTAAAGACCATTTCCGGTGTAATCTACTATGGAGAGCCTATGTATGGTGGCAGTAGGCACGTTGGAAGAGTATTAGCAGAGGCTTCAAGGTATAATCCCGAAGTCAGGTTCTGCTTCAATACTAAGTGCTCAAGTAAGCTGAGGGAGCTTCTCGCTGAGAGAGGAGTAAGCATTGAGGTGACAGGTCCACACCTTAGAGAGGAGGACTTCTGGAGTGAGCTAGCAACAGCTCTGAGTAAGAGACCATTGGTGATATGTGACCTTGGGGGCCTGGGACTAGAACCCGTAATGTACATTTTCGCGAGGAGCCTTGAAGAGCTGGAGGAGCTACTAAGACTAGTAGCGGGGTGCTTCAGTTGATTAGTGATAAGAAGGTCTGTATTATAGGGGGTGGAGCGGTAGGCTCAGTTCTCGCTTACTTTCTACATAGAGGAGGAGTTACTGAGATACCAGTTTACTACGCTACGCGTGAGAGTATCTCAGAGGTTGAGAAACGAGGAGGCATAGTAGTGCTGGATAAGAGAAGTGGCTTAGAATACGTTGTCCCAGTAATTCCTAGACACTACTCTCAGCCCAGTGATGAGTGCTTATTTGTTCTTAATGCTGTCAAAGCACCAGATGTTCCATTAACACTAGACTTAGTCTCGAGAATAATTACGGAGAATGGTGTTCTCCTCATGTTACAAAATGGATTTGGTAGCTTAGAGTTAGCTGAAGAGAGATTTCCCGAGGTAAAAGTAGCCTGTGGCGTTGTGTACTTCGCGGCTGAGAGATTGAGTAGAGCCCGAGTAGTTTACCATGGAGGTGACTCTGTAGTAGCTGGGTGCCGGAAAAAGCCCTGTGAAGAGCTGAGGTCACTAGTAGTAGTCTTTAAAGCTGGTGGATTAGACTTTAGAGTAGTTGATAATATAGACCACTATAGGTGGCTTAAACTCGCTGTTAATGCAGTAATAAACCCGCTAACAGCGATTACGAGGTCTAAGAATAGTATTGTGCTTGAAGAAGAAGGCGTTAAGCTTGCTGAGTTAATTATTGGAGAGGTGTGTGAGGCTGCTAAGAAGCACGGCTATGAGCTAGACCCAGCACGGCTACTAAAACATGTTCTCAGAATAGCTGAAGTATCACGAGACAACTACTCAAGCATGGTTCAAGACATACTCGCGGGGAGGAGGACGGAAATAGACTATATTAATGGATTTATAGCCAGAGAGCTGGGTGATAGGGGTTTAGTTAACTACACACTGACAAAGATAGTTAAACTCTTAGAGAAGACGAGTAAAAGGAGTTCGTAGAAAACTCACTTAGTGATACCTGGGCTTAAACTCTACGCTTACTTCGCTGACTTAGCGGCTCTCTCAAGCCACCTTCTAACATCTCCTACCTCATCACTAGGTACTAGTTTCTCCTCGTAGCAGAACCACCAGTCATAGCACTTATACTTCTTAGGCCTCTCCTCAGCCTCAGCTATAGTCCTCGCTGGTGGAATAATGAGAGAGTCTCCTATTAGCTCGTTATTTGGCCAATTAGCTGGGATAGCTCTCTTGTACTTGTCACTAACTTGTAGTGCCTTTACTAGTCTGAGTATTTCATCAATATTTCTACCTGCCTCTTGCGGATAGTAGAGTATTGCCCTAACAATACCATTGGGGTCTACAATGATGACAGCTCTAACAGTATGAGTAGCTGACTGAGCATGTAGAAACCCCAGTTTCTTTGAAACCTCACCTCCAGGGTCTGCTATAATAGGAAATGGTATTTTCACACCTAGTGTTTTCTCAATCCACTCAACCCACTTAATGTGCGAAAATGTACTATCTACGCTAAGTCCCAGTAGCTGAGTATTTAGTCGCTTAAACTCCTCATACCTCTTCGCGAAGGCTACAAACTCCGTAGTACAAACTGGAGTGAAGTCGGCGGGATGGCTAAATAGCACTAGCCATACTCCCTTATAGTCGTCTGGTAACTTTTTCACACCGTGACTTGTCTCAACAGTTATCTCCGGGAATTTTTCTCCTATTAGAGGGATTTGACCCGGCATGTATACCACCAAGTTTTACTTACTAATCTGGTAGGGTTTATAAATATTTTGTTAGTAAAACTAACACATCAGTATTAAACATTGAATTAATAGTATAGGTAAACTCTGCTTTCAGAAATAGCAGATTCATCGAGGTTGTATAGGTGAGATATTAACGCTTACTAGTATTTTCGTGAGCATTGAGATGTATTTAACTGGGGCGGTTTTTTATGTGGAGCCTCTCGTATAGTGCCTTAACTGCTCTGCAGAAATCACACATTGATATCGTCTTACCACTAGCGATCTGATCAGCTAAGCTCTCAATGACTCCACGTATTTCTCTACTCTCAAGTACAACGTCTAGTAGTCGCGGTCTTCTTCTACCGTGAATTACGTAGTTTAGGAGGGGTTGTGGAATATTCACAGTTCTAGCGGCTTGTAGCTGAGTGTAATTATACTTTTTAACGAGGTCTAGTGCTACAGCTACTCTTACTGGTACAGAGTACTTGCCAATGAACTCTTCACAGTAGGCTTTCTTCAACATGACCTATGCGCCTTGATTAGTGTTCCCTATAACAATGCTATCACAGAGTAATAAATCTTTAACTATATATGAGCACTGCGCCTCTTGCATAGTAATAGAGGATTAGGAGGTAGATATATTACTGTGGTTTCAGAGTATTATGTGTGAAGGTGTGAAGAGTGTTGCCATTATTAATACTAGTTATTGTCATACTACTATTTGGCATACCACTACTAGTCTCAGCTATTAAGATTGTTAAAGAGTATGAGAAAATTGTTGTATTTAGACTTGGGAGGCTTAAGGGCGCTAAGGGACCTGGATTTGTACTCGTATTTCCCTTTATTGATACTTTTACCAAAGTGGATTTGAGAGTCATTACTGTTGATGTCCCCAGGCAAGAAGTTATAACGAGGGACAACGTTAGTGTGACTGTTGACGCTGTAGTATACTACAGGGTTGTTGACCCCGTCTCTGCTATTATGCGTGTAGCGAATTACCACTATGCGGTTAGTCTACTGGGGCAGACTGTTCTAAGAGATGTTTTAGGTCAAGCTGATCTAGACGACTTATTACAGAGGCGTGACGAGCTCAACAAGAGGATATCAGCGATATTAGATGAGATGACTGTGCCTTGGGGTATTAAGATAACTGCTGTGACTATTAAGTCCGTTGAGCTACCCGAAGAGATGACTAGGGCTATGGCTAAGCAGGCTGAGGCTGAGAGGTGGAGAAGAGCACGCATAATTGAGGCTGAAGGTGAGAGGCAGGCATCACAGATACTAGGTGAGGCTGCGAGAATCTACGAGGAGCACCCAGTAGCTCTGAGACTACGAGAACTACAGACGCTCATTGAAGTAGCTAGAGAGAAATCGCTAGTTGTGGTAACAGAGACTAGTAGTCAATTAGGTAGGCTCATAGCTGCTGAGAGAGCTATGCGTGAACAGGAGAAGAGGCTTGGTGAGTAGCCTTGAAGAGCATGTTCTTTTTTCTAATAATAATTCTTTTTACACAGGTTCCTCTCATACTCTCATCATTACACTCCTCAACTAGTACGAGTAGTTTACAAGCTAGTAGAGTTTACAGAGAAGCCATCGTTGTTGAGATTACTCCTCCATGGGATACAATTGACAGTGGAGTAGCTGAGTGTGTTAGTGATGCTGTAAAGGTAGCTGAGGATCGTGGAGCCGTACTTGTCTTAAAAGTAGACTCGTATGGTGGATACCTTGATGCGGCTTTTACAATTGGTGATAGGCTATACGACGCTAAAGTGGTGACTGTAGCCTATGTGGAGAACAAGGCTCTCAGCGCTGGCACACTGATCATCATACCTACTGACCTAATTGCGGCTAAGAGGGGGTCAATTATCGGCTCAATGCAGCCTGTAGTAGTAAACCCTGTCACGGGTGAGATAACATTTGTTAATGAGTCTAAGATTGTTCAGCCAATACTTAGGAAAGCGGAGGTTTACGCTGAGCGTGCTGGTAGAAA
>JAJHQQ010000056.1 GCA_020833245.1 Desulfurococcaceae archaeon | reverse complement strand
GGCTGTTTTATTCTCCAGCGACTACGAGGACTTAGACAAGAAGAGGCTATACGTATTAAACCTGGAAACAGGCGAGGTCAAGCACGCTGTAGCGGAGGGCACGGATCTCTTCGACTTCGAGCCAGTCGACTACGTGGACTACGGGTGGTCGATTGAGGGTGCTCTCTGGGCTATAGCCAAGAAGAATGGGAGGTCTTATCTCTACGTTGACAACAAGCTCATAGGACCAGACTCTGGATTTGTCTCGTCGGGTGTAGTACACGGCGAGTACGCTTACATAGCTCACTCTTCTCTCAGAACCCCGCCGAGAATACTTGCTTTAAACCTAAAGACCAGAGAGGTCAGAGTGCTAGCCAGCGACACTCTACCCGGAGATGTGCTTCAAAGGATAGGTGGAGTAGACTTCGTGGAGGTTAAGTCTAAGGATGGCGTTGTAATCCCAGTATACGTACTAGAGTCTAGGAGCGCGGAGAAGCCAGGCCCCACAGTGATATATCCTCACGGCGGACCCTGGAGCGAAGTAGCCGACTCCTGGTCTCCAATAATAGCCACACTATCCGCGCTGGGGTATCACGTTGTAGCCCCCAATTTCAGGGGATCTACGGGCTACGGTGAGAGGTTTAGAAGAATGAATATTGGTGACCCAGGAGGCATGGACATGGAGGATGTTATTGTAGCCACTAAGTGGGCTGTCGAGTCGGGGTTAGCTGATAGTAGTAGAGTGGCTATTGTCGGGTACAGCTACGGAGGGTACACTGTTCTAATGCAAGTATCGAAATACCCAGAGTTCTGGAGGTGTGGTGTTGCTGGTGCTCCAGTGGCGGACTGGGAGGAGATGTATGAGCTTGCAGACGCGTACTTTAAGCGATTCGAGGAGATACTATTTGCCGGTAGGAGAGAGCTGTTTAAAGAGAGGTCGCCTGTAAACTACGTAGAGAATATTAAGGCCCCTCTCTGCATAGTTCAGCCTCAAAACGACTCTAGAACACCACTAAAACCGGTACTGAAGTTCACTCAGAAACTACTAGAACACGGAAAGACTTTTGAGCTACACGTGGTCCCAGATATAGGTCACGCAATAAGCCTAGATAGGATAGCACTAGCAAAATTCCTATTCTACACTGTGCTCTTCTTAGATAAGTACATGAAGACTTAGAAGCGCGGATACCAGTAATTCACTCGTGTTTAAATCACAGACCTCAGAGACGACTAGTTAATAGCTCTGCACGCGGCACTCTCTCATTCCACCTAATAAAGTAATTGTAAAATTCATCTTTACTCAAGACGTGTATTTTCACCGGCACGGTTCTTTAAAACCTCTACTCACTCACCACTTATAGAGACCACTACTTGGACGGTAATTGCCACTATTGATCAACCGTAATTAACTTCGCTGATGTGTTATATGATCATAAAGTACTATTTTATTTTCACCTCTGTGGTTTTTATTAAACATGGTGTTGACTGCGTGCTGCTCCGAATAATTTTTAGTCTAAATACCATTGATCTCGCAATTGAGGTGTTTGTGTAGGGGTAGTGTGAATTGGAGAGGGGAAAGGTTACTGTTAGAGACGTCTTGAAGATGAAGGGGAAGGAGAAAATAGCTATGATCACAGCTTACGACTACGCCTCAGCTAAGTTAGTCGACGCGGCTGGAGTTGACATTATACTAGTTGGTGACAGCGTTGGAATGGTTGTTCACGGACTGGACTCAACGCTCCCCGTCACAATGGACACTATGCTACTACACGTCTCTAGTGTTGCTAGAGCTAAGCCTAGAGCGCTAGTTGTTGGTGATATGCCATTTCTAAGCTACGAGGTCAGCGTTGAGGAGGCTGTGAGGAACGCTGGGTTACTAATCAAGGCTGGAGCAGAGGCCGTGAAGATTGAGGGTGGAAGCGAAATGGTAGATGTGGTAAAGGCCCTGGTGAGAGCGGGTATACCAGTAATGGGTCACATTGGGTTAAACCCTCAGAGAGCACTACTCATAGGTGGCTACAGGAGGAGGGGGTTAAAAGAGCCCGAGCGCGAGAAGATACTCAATGATGCGAGAGAGCTCGAGAAGGCTGGTGTCTTCTCAGTAGTAATTGAGTACACGGCTGCCGATGTAGCAGAGGAGGTTACGCGCGAAGTGTCTATCCCGACTATATGTATTGGTAGTGGTCCGCACTGTGACGGGCAGGTTTTAGTGCTACACGATGTTCTCGGATTAACCGATAACCCACCACCATTCGCCAGGGTCTACGTGGACTTGAAGAACACTATTACTAGTGCTGTGAAGAAGTACGTGGAGGAAGTGAAGAAAGGGTTGTTTCCAGCTCGAGAACACTACTTCTACTCTACTCCCCCCTCTTAAACCTCACTCTCACACCTAGAACGACGATATCCTTGTTAAATACAACTATTGATATCAACACTAGTACAATACAGGTTAATACAGCGGAGCTCATGCTCACCATAGCGAGTGCTGTTTTATTAGCGAGAATGGAGGCCACGTATAGAGAGGGCAACGTTACTACTAGAATACCTGAAATCACGGCCATTAAGTAGTTTAACTCGAAGCCTAGGAATAGTGCCGCGAAGCTAAGGCCCATGTAGATCATCATGACAGGCGTTATTAGTATACCAGCTGTTCTCTCATCTGAGACTAGGCTCCCCAGCAATATTCCCAGAGACCCCGATGCGAGTAGACCAAGGAGGAGTGCTAGTATAGTGGGGAGGACGATTCCAGTTATGGGGTTAATGTCTAGTCCCTCGAGTGTAGCCTGTAGAGGTGAGCTCTCGATACCTGCACCACTGCTAGTCTCCGGTGCCAGGGGCATAATTACAAGCGGCAAGAGTAGTCCACCGAAATACGCAGCTGCGAATATAATTGAGGCAATAGACGCACCAATGATCTTCGCGAGCACGACTTTACTCCTCTTAATTGGCTGCGAGAGGAGCATTTCAAAGGCCTTCTCTACTTTCTCAAAAGCCACTAGTTGAGTCGCGTAACCAGCATTACTCCCAATGATTATTCCAATAAGTATTGGTATAAAGGATACAATGTTAGATATAAATATAAATGATTGGCTACTCATTTCTCTCTCATAGTACACTACACTACTAGAAACACGCACTTTAACGCTAAGTGGAGGAGTAGTGTTGTAGACTTTACTGTAAACTTCCGGTAGGAGTTGCTCAATTAGAGACCTCGCCGACTCGAGAACCATTAATCTACTTTGAGCACTCATAGCCCCCATTGACAGAACCTTAACAGACCCCCTTAACTCCACAACACCCGACTCTACTAGCTGGTCTAAGTTACTAGGAAATAGTATTCCCACGCCCTCTCCTTGAACGGCGTCTGCGAGTGTGTTGTAAATTCTCACGCGGCCCCCGGTAGTAGCGTTCAGCGTCCATAAGAGCTCACTTAGTAGCTGAGTGTGGTTTGTCACTACGACTCCGACGTTTACCCTAGCGGCTTCAGTAGCTGCTTGTTCAATACCCACTCTCATAATGCCAAATAGTACACTGTACATTACTACTATTAAAACTAACGAGAATATGAAAGCCGGGTTTTTCAAGAAAGCCTTTACTTCTCTCTTAACTAGCACACTCAGCGTCACAGTTAACCACCACTTGTACTCTTCAACTTCACGAAGACCTCTTCGAGATTACTAGCACTCAGCTTGCTCTTGAGCTCCCGTGGAGATCCCTCACCAATTAATCTACCCTTATAGAGCATTCCAACTCTGTGAGCCAGGTACTCTACTTCGAGCATGTTGTGACTACTTAGTAAAACAGTTACGCCGTGCTCTCTATTGTACTTCTTAACTAGCTCTCTAACTTGTAAACTCTTCTCAACATCTAAGCCGGCTGTTGGCTCATCTAGTATTAGGAGCCTCGGCTTAGAGGCTAGTACAACGCTGAGTGCTAGTAGTCTCTTCATGCCCTTACTATAAGTCTTAACAGGCCTCTTTAAGTCCCTATCGAGACCAGAGATCTCTATTGCCTCGCCAACAGCCTCTTCAAGCCTACTACCAGTATATCTAAGACTAAGCATAAACCTTATGAAGTCCAAGCCCGATAAGTCCCTGTAAGCACCAGCCTCCTCGGGTAAATACGCGAGGAGAGATCTAGCTTTCAAAGGGTTCTTAACTACATCAACGCCAAATACTCTCACAGT
>JAJHQQ010000055.1 GCA_020833245.1 Desulfurococcaceae archaeon | reverse complement strand
GCTAATTCTATGGCTACTAGGGTATTCGCCCGAATTCCGATTTATCTTAGCACTACTGTACTCAGTGACCGTGGTACTCATGGTCGCAGTGTTCACGAAGTACTATAGGGCTCTATTTATACCTGAGGAATCTAAGTTCTGGCTTACAGGTGTTGAGAGTTGAGCTTTTTAAAGTCTAGTGCAACTAGGTGGTTTGAAGCGCTACTCGAAGATGCTAGGAGGAGGGTTACGAGGAGAGCACGTAAGCTACGCCTAGAGGCTATTGCCAGCAATATTGCTAGGCTAGGTGACTTTGTGTTTCCTAGGCTAGTTCACTTAGCTGACATTGTCTCTAGGGCTATTAATAGGCTCCAGTTAACAATGATAGAGTCAATGCTCATAGCCTCTCTACTATTTGGTGTCCTCGCGTTAACAATAATACTGGTGTTCACGCTTAGAGCGTGGTGAAGCTTGGAGCAGTTACTCGTGTATACTCTAACGCCACTAATAGTGCTCTACGCGATAATCCCAGTAATACTAGATGGTGTAGAGCGCAAATTAAAGGCAGCACTACAGAGCAGAATAGGGCCACCAGTAACGCAGACGATCTATGATTTACTAAAACTAGTCCTAGTTAAAGAGATTAAGACTCAGCCCACGATACTATATGTATACCTGTCACTAACATCCTCCATAGTAACTGGGCTTGCTTCGCTATATTACATTACACTATACGCTCTTCGCGGAGATCAGGTGGATATGTTCTACGCTCTAGCACTATTTGCGATTACAACCTCAACACACACAGTCACACCACTAATTGTACCAAACCCCTACAGCTTCATTGGGGGTATACGCGAGGTAGTATTAGGGGTTGTCAATGAGGCTGCATTAATAACGAGTATTTCACTGTACACTATAATGGCTCAGAGATCCGTGTTGAAGAGCACTCAGTGGGTTACAATTATAGCGGTAGCTCTAGTGGCCCTCACAGCCTTCATAGCGAGCTACGTCGCCTCGAGTAGAGTTCCATTTGACATTGCTGAGGCTGAGCCTGAAGTAGCGTCTGGCATATTTGTGGAGTTTAGTGGATCTGTACTAGCTTTAAACATTTACAGCCTCCTTCTGAGAAGACTCATAGTAAAACTCCTCGTTTTAGCTCCAACAGTTGGACTTCTCTATGGGTTTAGTTTAACAGGGCTATTAGTAGTTCTTCTACTACTTCCAGCTACCTGGGTTACTTACGCCACTGTGGCGGTTATATTGGGGAGGTCGAGAGTAGACGTTGCGCCATTAACACTCGCGAAGATATATATTGCTCTGATTCTAATATCTATAACGGTGTTATTGGTGCAAGCCTATGCTTAACTTAGAAGAGACAACCAAGTACATTGAGTTGGCGTCTAAGAGCGGTGGGCAAGCTAAGATCGAAGGGGACACGGTATTTATCACAATTCCACCTGACAGGCTCGTGGACGTAGCAGACACTATTTTCAACAAATATAACACCTCGTTCAGGGTTTGTGCCGGAGTAGATGAGAGGCCGTTAAATGGGCACTTCTCACTAGTACACCTATTCACGGATGATAAAGCTGGCTTATACGTGGCTGTTAAAACGTACTTGAGCGGAGAGAGCCCAGTAGCTCCGAGTATCACAAGTGTCGTGCCAGCTGCAGATTGGTGTGAAATGGAGGCTAGAGACCTCTTGGGTATTGAGTTCACTGGGAGGGAGACTTACAGGCTAGTACTACCACCCTGGTGGCCAAGTAACCTCTATCCACTTAGAAAAGAGACACCATATAACTATAGGCCTGAGCCCAGATTAGAGAGCGAGAAACTAGGCTATAGTAGAGAATACGGTGTTATTCCACTAGGCCCATATCACCCCGCACTACATGAGCCAGAGTACTTTGAGCTATACGTAGAGGGTGAGAGAGTTGTAGACGTGAAGTACAGGGGTTTCCACGTACATAGGGGTGTAGAGAAGCTCGCAGAGTCCCGCATGAGCTATCAGCAAGTCAACTTCCTCGCTGAGAGAATATGCGGCATATGCGGCTTTGTGCACAGCACTTGCTACGCGTTAGCAGTAGAAAAGGCTGCTAAACTAGATGTCCCTGAGAGAGCTCAGTTTATAAGGAGCATAGTCCTAGAGGTTGAGAGAATACACAGTCACCTCCTACTACTAGGCGTAGCATTTCACCTATTAGGCTACGACGCTGGCTTTATGCACATTTGGCGTATAAGAGAGAGAGTTATGCAACTAGCTGAGCTATTAACGGGAAGCAGGAAGACATATGGCATAAACCTAGTGGGCGGAGTTCGTAGAGACGTAAATGAGGAGAAAAAGCAGAAGACCCTAGAAGCACTAAGAGAACTAGGAAGAGAGTTTAAGAACTTCATTGAAGTGGCTATTAGTGTACCGCAAGTTAAAAAGAGGCTTACAGGCTCCGGAGTCCTCCCAAGAGAAGAGGCTGTAAAGCTCTCAGTTGAGGGCCCCGTAGCCAGGGCTTCGGGTGTGAATAAAGACGCTAGGAGAGACCTACCATACGCGGCGTACAAGTACGTGTCATTTAAAGTCCCAGTTTACACTGAGGGAGATAACTTAGCCAGAGTGCTTGTTAGAGTAGACGAGGTCTTTGAGTCGATATCTATTATAGAGCAGCTCTTAGACAAGCTCCCCGGAGGGTCCATACTGTTAACGGACTTCGAGATACCTGAGGGTAGAGTTGGTGTACAGGTAGTAGAGGCTCCGCGTGGAGGAGATATACACTACGTGGTTACTGGTAAAGGTGCACCTTACAGGTGGAGAGTGAGAGCACCAACATACGCTAATATACCAGCTCTCAGAGTCATGCTTAGAGATCAGCCACTAGCAGATGCACCTATTACAATAGCCAGCATAGACCCCTGCTTCTCCTGTACAGACAGGGTTGTAGTTGTTAGAGATGGGAGAATTGAGGAGATTAAGCTCACACAGCTGGTGAAGTAGCATGAGCCACAAACCGCTTAAATTAATAATAATCGCTGGCAGTAAGGGCAGAGTAACGGTTAAATACCCGTATCAAGAGCCCCTTATAACACCAGAGTTTAGAGGAGAAATTGAAATAGACCCAGCTAAGTGTATTGGATGCGGTGCTTGCGTTAAGGCGTGTCCACCAAACGCACTAGAGCTCCTCGAATCTGAGAAAGAGGTCATTTTAAGGTATTTTGTCGGCCGTTGCATCTTCTGTTGGAGGTGTATTGACGTCTGCCCCGTTAACGCCATTAAGGGCACTAGGAACTTTGAGCTAGCTACAGATAAGCACACAGACCTGTACACGCTAGTGGTACACACGAGGACTACTTGCGAGATATGTGGTAAGCCATTTGAGACTACTAGAATGCAGAGATACATAGCGGAGAAATCACCGGTAACCGAGGAGTACGCGAGTATTTGCCCAGATTGCAGAAAGCGCCTACTCGCAGAGGCTGTCTCAGCGAGGAGGGTGGGGATAAGTGAGCATAAAGAGTAGCATACTCAAGAGAAGCATCTGGGTTTTCCACTTAAACACTGGTAGCTGTAATGCCTGTGACATAGAGATACTCGACGCCTTAACACCCTTTCACGACGCTGAGAGATTTGGAGTTAAACTAGTCGTCTCACCGCGACACGCCGACGCTATGTTGTTAACTGGGCCAGTGACAGCTGAGGCTTTACCGAAGGTTATAAACGCTATTGAGGCTATGCCTAGACCCAGGATGATAATCGCGCTAGGATCCTGTGGGTGCGGGGGAGGAATATGGCACGACACATACTCAACTATTGGCGGCGTCAACAAGCTATTAGAAATCTTAAAGGAGAGGGGTATTGTAGTTGACGCAGTCTACTACGTTCCAGGCTGCCCTATTAGGCCTGAAGCCCTCCTCTACGCTGTAGCCTTAATTAAGGGTATTGTCTCAAAGAAACGGGAAATGAAAATCTACAAGGCGGAGTAGTGTGCATGTTATAATATACTTCTGCAAGTACTCAGAGTACGAGACTGTATTTTCAAGGCACTTCATAACTGGGATAACCACGTGTAATGAGATTGGCTCAATACCACTAAGCGAGTTAAAGGATATTCTCAGTAATAGTGATGTTGAAGCACTAGTTAAGCAGAGAGAGCTAATAGTTACTAGGAGTGACACTTTAATTAAAATACTAGAGAAAACACACACCCTTATTAGCAAGCTCTCAGGCAACGAGTATATTATA
>JAJHQQ010000011.1 GCA_020833245.1 Desulfurococcaceae archaeon | reverse complement strand
CTAATACTAAAAGAGGGCACTAAGAGAACTGTTGGACGTGATGCTCTAAGAGCGAATATTGCCGCTGCTAAAGCACTAGCAGAAGTGCTCAAGACGAGTTTAGGTCCCCGTGGACTAGACAAAATGCTCGTTGACAGCTTTGGAGACATTACTGTAACAAATGATGGAGCAACTATTCTTAAAGAAATGGAGGTTCAACACCCAGCTGCTAAGCTACTAGTAGAAGTTGCTAAGGCTCAGGACGCCGAGGTTGGAGACGGCACAACAAGCGCGGTTGTTCTAGCTGGGACGCTCTTAGCTAAGGCTGAGGAGCTACTAGACCAGGACATACATCCCAGTATTATTATTGAAGGCTACACTAAGGCTTTACGAGAGGCTATTAAAATACTCCATGAGACCTCCTCACCAGTTGACATTGAAAAGAGAGAAGAACTCGCAAAGGTTGTGAGAACAGCTATTGCAAGTAAATATATTGGCGGAGACGTCATATCAAGCAAGCTCACAGACATAGCAATAGACGCTGCACTCACCGTCTCCGAGAAGAAGCCGGATGGAACAAGAGACTTTAAAGTTGATGATGTAAAAATCGAGAAAAAGAAAGGAGGAAATGTTCTAGACTCGCAGCTGGTTTACGGTATAGTAATCGACAAGGAGGTCGTCCACCCGGGTATGCCTAGGAGAGTTGAAAACGCGAAAATAGCACTACTAGACGCCGCGCTTGAAGTAGAGAAGCCGGAGATAACCGCTAAGATAAACATAACAAGCCCGGAGATGATAAAAGCTTTCCTCGACGAAGAAGCGAGAATACTCAAAGAAATGGTTGACAAAATAGCTGAGGTTGGAGCTAACGTAGTAATATGCCAGAAGGGTATTGATGAGGTTGCTCAGCACTTTCTCGCTAAGAAGGGTATTTTGGCTGTGAGGAGAGTTAAGAGAAGTGATCTCGAGAAGCTCGAGAGAGCGACAGGTGGGAAAATAGTTAGTAGTATCAGGGACTTAAAGCCTGAAGACCTAGGTTACGCAGCCCTAGTAGAAGAGAGAAAAGTCGGCAATGATAAAATGGTCTTTGTCGAAGGATGCAAGAACCCGAAAGCCATCACTATACTTGTGCGCGGAGCGAGCGACATGGTGCTTGACGAGGTCGAGAGGAGTCTAAAAGACGCACTTAACGTTCTGAGAAACGTGTTTAGAGAGCCAAAGATATGCCCCGGTGGCGGAGCAGTTGAGCTAGAAGTAGCTATGAAGCTCCGTGAATACGCTACTAAAGTTGGTGGAAAAGAGCAATTAGCCATAGAGGCCTTCGCGTCCGCCCTCGAAGAAATACCAATGATACTGGCTTCTACTACGGGTAAAGACCCACTAGAGGCGTTGATGAAGCTTAGACAGTACCACAGTGAGGGGTATATTCACGCTGGCATAAATGTAGTAACTGGCGAGATCTCGAAGAACATGATCGAGGAGAACGTCATTGAGCCACTACTAGTAAAGGAATCCATGATTAAAACCGCCGCGGAGGCCGCACTAGCCATTATGAAAATTGACGATATAATCGCGGCTAGTCCAGCTAAGAAAGAGAAGGAGAAAGAGAAGAAGGAAAAAGAAGAAGAGGAGAAAGAGAGCTTTAAGCCGCCTTCAGAGTTCTAGGAGTACAGATAACTTAGACTAGTCGCTACTAGTAACCGCTTTTTAACCCCAATTACCTCTCATCCTAAAAACCGTATTTGGTCTTGGTGTTTATTGTGAGTGAAATTAGAGAGAGTAGTGTGTGGAATATTAGAGAAGTGTATAAGAGCACCATTAAATCCAAGATCACGAGATTCGAGCTCGCGAGAGTTATCGGGGCAAGGGCCCTGCAATTAGCCCTTGGCGCACCACCACTTGTAGACGTAAACTCCTTACCCGTGAAAGACCCGGTTTACATAGCTATAGTTGAACTATTAAATGGTCAACTGCCTATGTCTGTTCAGAGGCCAGTAGAAGGTGGAGGCTATGAGCTCATACCAGTCAGTAAGCTCATTACACCAGAAACTAGGAGATATCTTAGCTCTCTTCTCGAGAGCTGGGATATCAGTAGTAGAGTCTAGGATTTACCCAGGCTTCGTAGACCTCGTGATATCTTCGCCAATAGAGAGCAAGGTCTTCGAGAAGCTGTATAGAGATCTCCTAAGAGAATACGGACTACTAGCGTTTCAGTTGAAAGGAGTATCGCCCATAGTTAGAATCACAGAGTATCGCCCAACCACGTCCGGGTTAACGCGATATAAGTGGATTTTAGCAATTATTACCGTTATAACGGTCTTCTTCACTGGTCTCGGGTTGAGTGAGGGCCTCGAGAGTGTACAAGACATTTACGGCACGCTATACCTGGGCAAGTACGCTACAGCACTACTCTTCACCGCACTCTTCTTAACAGTACTGCTGTCACACGAGTTGGGACACGTCTATGTAAACAGGCGCTCGGGTATTCTCTGCGAGGGGCCTATTTTAATACCCGCTCCCCCTATTCAGCTTGGATTTATTGGAACATTTGGCGCTGTGATACTCACAAAGACCCCTCCTTGTAGTAGAAGAGACTTGGCGAAAATGGGTATTAGTGGCCCGCTCGCGGGGTTTATCGCCGGCACAATAGTGGGTATTATAGGAGTTTACCTCTCACCAGTAGTACCGCATGAGGCTGTTAAAGCGCTTACAGAAAGGGGTTTTGAGCCTATTCCAGCAACTAGTATAGCCCTCGAACTACTACTAAGGCTTCGCTCAGCGAGCGGAGTTGTAGTCATGCACCCACTTCTCTTCATAGCCTACGTGATCTACATGGTTACATTTCTCAATCTCCTACCTATAGGGCAGTTAGACGGCGGCCACGTATTGAGAAGTTTTATAAGTGCACGTACTCACCAAGCCATTGGCTTAATTGCCCCAATAATACTACTAGTACTAGGGGGCATTCTACTCGCAACTACGGGCACTGGATTTCTCTACTTAGGCCTCGGGGTTTTAACTACAATTTTACGCCTTACTATAGGCAAGAACCCCCACCCGGGTGTGGCAAACCAGTATGATAAGTCGCGATGTCCAGTGTGCCTCTTAATTTACGCTCTACTACTAGTACTGACTACTCCAATACCTCTGCTTTAATGACTACAATATTGTATCTTAATCGTGGTAAGGAGTAGGCATGTACAAGCACAGTGACCGAGTCGATATGGAATTACTGGGTAGCCACAAAACAAGGGCGACAAAGGTTAGTATCTGGGCGCTCACAGGGCCCGTCTTAGTAATAGCCGAGAAGCCAAAAGCCGCTAGGAAAATCGCTGAGGCGCTATCTCACAAGCTAATTACCAGAAAATACGGGAAGATACCGTATTTTGAAATCAGGTCTTCACCCCTAGTAGTATACGTCGCCAGCACTGCTGGCCACCTCTACACTCTACACACAGAGTTAAAGGGATATCCTGTTTTCGAGTACAAGTGGGTTCCCGCACACGTTGTTGAAGAAGAGAAAAAGTACACTAGACAGTACCTCGAGCTTCTGAGTAAACTAGCCAGGGAGTGCAAGTACTACGTTAATGCCTGTGACTACGACATAGAGGGAAGCGTTATAGGCTACCTCGTAATAAAGTTCCATGGAGATGAAAATAGGGCTTTCAGAGCAAAGTTCTCGAGCCTAGTGCACGATGAGCTGAAAAAGTCGTTTGAAAGCCTCGCGCCTCTAGACTACGACATGGTGGAGTCAGGACTGTGTAGACACGAGCTAGACTGGATTTGGGGCATTAATGTCAGTAGAGCACTCATGAGCGCTATTTACCAGGCTACGGGTAAAAAGGTCATATTGAGCGCGGGTAGAGTTCAAACACCCACTTTAAAATACGTCGCAGACAGGGAAATTGAGAGAGGGTTGTTTACACCTCTACCACAGTACACAATTAAAGTTAAACTCAAAAAAGCAGGCATAGATTTCACAGCTGAATTCACAGAAAACCCTGTTCCAGAAGCCGACAGGGCAAGTAGAATTAAGAGCTCTGTTCTGAGAGAAAAACACCTAGTTGTCAGTGACTACACTGTTGAGAGGAGAGAGATCAGCCCGCTACCTCCGTTTAATCTCAGTGATCTTCAGTACGAGGCGTCGAGAATACTCGGTTTTAGCCCTATGAAAACACAAAAAATAGCCGAAGAACTTTACTTAGAAGCCCTCATAAGTTACCCAAGGACAAATAGCCAGAAGCTCCCACCTAGCCTTAACTACCGGGAGATACTTCACAAACTCTCAGACATATATAAGTACGGCGCCCTCGTATCACAGCTACTAAGAGAAACTAAGGGCATATTGAGGCCTGTAGAGGGTGAGAAAGAAGACCCTGCTCACCCAGCAATATACCCAACTGGTAATACTCCGCGTAATTTAACGAGAGACCAGTGGGCCCTCTATGACCTCATAGTCAGGCGCTTCATAGCTGTTTTTGCCCCGAAAGCAGTAATATCCTACACTAGAGCTACTCTAGTAGCCCCATTAACGAGTTATAGGTTTACTTGCAGCGGCATTACCGTTGAGTACCCTGGGTGGCTGGCTTACTACCCGTTTCACGCACCGTCATCTAAAACTATTCCTCATTTAACGAGGGGGGAAAGAGTAGAGATTTTAAGTGTCATTGTAAGGGAATCTTACACTAAACCACCTCCCAAGTTGAAAAAAGTAGATATTTTGAAGTGGATGGAGAGTGTAGAGGTGGGAACAGAGGCCACTAGAGCACCAATAATTGAAAAGCTATTCGAGAGAAAGTACTTAGAAAACACTAAGAGCGGTGTTAAAATAACAGACCTTGGATTAGGCGTAGTGGAGGTTATCACCGGGTTCTTCCCAGAGCTCACAAGCGTTGATCTCACAAGAGCGTTCGAGAAACTCGTAAACGAAGTTAAAACCGGGGTTAAGAAGAGGGAACATGTAATTGAGGAGGCAAAGAGTGTTTTAAAGAGGCTAATGGAGGGTTTCAATAAGCATATTAGTGATATAGGTGTACTACTATCTAGTAGACTCGGCATAGTTGACAATTACCCTAAGTGCTCTGTACCGGGGTGTCGTAGAGAGATCTATGTAAACACTCTTTGCAGGTATCACTATGAAGCCTATAAAAAGCTCCGAGAAGCCTACAACGAGTGGAGTAGACGTAAAAACACGTCTTACGAGGAGTACTTGCGGAAGCTTAAAGAAATGAATAGCACTGGAGCACTCATTCGAGACGTTATAGAGCACTTTGAGTTAAAAGCACTCCGTGAGAAGCAGTAAGCTTAACTCCCTCTGAGAATTAGTGCTAAATTACCTATATATGGTATCTTAAACACGTAGTTATTAATAGATAAGACTTTCCCCACAACTCTAGTTTGCTTCACGCCATATACATCATCAAACTCGCTGTAATCGGGAAAAGCGTTGTTATCTCCTTGAGTGACATAGTAGTATACTCCCTCATTCTCATTGTATTTAACTTCTATTACTCTGTGAACCACAAGTTTTCCTCCAAGTTTACTCCTATAGATGATTATGTCTCCAACACTGATCTCGCTGGGACTGCACTTAATAGTGAACACTATATCCCCCTCTCTCAATAAAGGGAGCATACTACGTCCTTTAACAATAGCCGCCGGAGCCTCTTGCGATAGCATCACAACAGATACTACAACGAGTATACAGAGCAGTGCGAGCACTAGGATTTTAAGAACCATTTCCTTCGCTAACACAACTCTACCCCACTACTCTCCCAGAACTTCGTCAAGGTCTATAATAATCTCTTTTGGCGGTCTCTCCTCAACAACTGTTTCTTCTCCCTTACCGCCCTCTATTTCTACTCGAGCACCAACTTTTAGTTTACTCACAACACCCCTCCAAGAGTAGCCGCACTCTTTACACTTTAAAACACCCATAACCGTCACTGTTACCCTCCCCTCTCTATCTGGTAGTGGGGATACTAGGTTCCATGTCTTTACTACATTAATGTTTTTCGAGTCGCACTTAGGGCACGTTAAGCCTTGCTTAGGTTTTTTCAAAGAGCTACACCAGTAGTAAATACGTAGATACCAGTATAATAGGTAGGGGTATTAAGGCTACCTGCAAGAAGCTCTTTCCGCGGAGTGCTACTACTAGTACAAATGTTAGTAGAACTGGTAGGAGAGCTAATGCTATTCCGTAAACTATTGCGTAGTACACTGGTATTGTAGAGTAAAGCGTTGAAACGAAAGCTACATATATTAACTTGTTCTTTATTCTAGCATAAAGCATTTTCGTGAAGAGTATCCACACTATATACGACGCTATTATATTAGTAACTAGCACTATATTAGCCATAACTCAGACCCGGGTGACTAGCGTGTCCAATCTCGATATAGTAGAAGACCCGTTTATAATAAGAGACGTTAAAGCTAGAATGATCCTTGACAGCAGGGGGAATCCAACTGTACAAGTGAGAGTTGTAACTGAGAGCTATGGAGTGGGAGTAGCTAATGCCCCAAGCGGCGCATCTGTGGGTAAACACGAGGCTGTGGAGCTGCGTGATGGTGGTAAAGAGTTCTTTGGTAAGGGGGTTAGTAGAGCGGTTGAGAGCGTTAATAAAGTTATTGGGCCAGCAATAATTGGCGTGAGCGCTCTACGTCAAAGATATATAGATGAGAAAATGATAGAGCTTGATGGAACACCAAATAAGAGCAGGCTTGGAGGCAACGCTATAGTGGCTACAAGCCTCGCTGTAGCAAAGGCTGCGGCCTCAACACTCGGGGTTCCACTATACGTGTACTTAGGAGGAGTTTACGCAGACTTATTGCCAGTTCCCATGTTGAATATAATTAATGGCGGTGTACACGCTGGAAATAAACTAGATTTTCAGGAGTTCATGATTGTCCCAGCCGGTTTCAACGATTTCCTAGACGCACTTAGAGCATCCGTGGAGGTATATCACGCGCTGAGAGCTATTCTAAAAGAGAATTTTGAACCTAGTGCTGTCAACGTGGGAGATGAGGGGGGTTTTGCTCCACCTCTTGAAAAAACCCGTGACGCGCTAAACTTGCTCATAAAAGCAATAGAGAAAGCAGGGTATGAGCCGGGTGGACAGGTCGCCTTAGCGATAGACGCCGCCATTTCTAGGCTATATAGAGCGGATAAGGGTGTGTACATTGTTGAGGGGAGGGAGCTATCTAGAGAAGAGTTGATCTCGATGTATGAAGCGCTCGTCGAGGAGTACCCACTAGTCAGTATTGAAGACCCGCTCTACGAGGAGGACTTTGAGGGGTTCTCTGAGTTAACGGGGCGATTAGGCTCAAAGTGTCTAATTGTGGGCGATGACTTATTTACTACAAACTACAAGAGAGTTAAACTAGGTATTGAGAAGAAAAGCGCTAGCGCCGTACTAGTTAAAGTTAACCAGGCTGGAACTCTCACCGAGACTTTAGACGTAGTAAAGCTCTCTGTGGAGAGCAATTTGAGAGCTATAATAAGTCACAGGAGCGGTGAAACCGAGGACACAACCATAGCAGACATAGCTGTAGCCCTCCAAACAGGCCTTATAAAAACCGGGGCACCTGCCCGCGGAGAGAGGACATGTAAGTACAATCGGCTACTAGAAATATACAGTGAACTCGAAAAACCAAGGTTTCCAGGTTTTAGAGTCTTTCCGCGTAAGCCGTAGTTTTTAGACTACGACCTCTTCGCTCATTCTTCTTATGGAATAAAGAGCCCAACTACTACTAGTATAATTCCAGCTGCTAGTATAAATCTCAAGAATTGACTAGTAGTCATGTTTGGTATTAGCTTTATTAAGTTTACGAGTACTCTAACCAAGAACGCGGCGGCTATTAGCAATATTAACGTAAATCCTACTAGAAATAGCCAAAAACCGATTCCACTCACACTACTAAACACGCTTGCGAGTTTCTCTAAAAACGCTATTACAGCAGACGACCCGCCCATAACTAATCCCTACTAGAAATGCCGAGTAAGCAGTATTTTAAGGGAGAGGCCCAGTAGTACTATAGGGCTAGGAGTAAACAGTGATGATGGTTAAAAGCGCTGAGCAATCGCAATGGTGAACACCAGGCTTCTGACAACTTAATTACAGTGGCTTCTGAATCGCTCACCCCCTGTTTTTTAAACATAAAAATATTGCAGTTTAGAGTGGTGTGAATTAATGGTGTGCGAGACTATTGATAAAGTGTCTGAGTGTATTAATAAGCCGGTTGTAGATCCGTATGGTAGGAGACTAGGGTACATTGTAGGCTACTACAGCAATTCCGATGGAAAGGTCTACGCGCTAGAAGTAAACTTCAACGATGTGGACTACAAGGAGATGCCAATAGAGAGATTCACCACGTCTGTAGAGGGAATTGTGCTTATACCAGAACACGAGTACAACGCCTCGCTTATTGAGAATAGACTTAGAATAGTGAAAGCTAGGATAGCTTCACTAGAAGATCTCTACTCTAAAAAAGAAATTCCAGTACACGTATACGAGCAGTTTAAGAAGAGACTTGAGGAAGAACTAGCCAAGTTGAAAGGTAGTGCTCGCGAAGTTAAAGAGGCATTAAGGAAAAGAATACATGAAGTTGAGAGCTTAATAGCCGAAGTAGAAAAGACTATGGGAGTACTAAAAACAAGTTACTTATCAGGTGAACTACCAGAAAAGCCATACTTAGACGCGATTGGATCTATGAAAAAGACCCTGGAAATACTCACCAGGGAGAAGAACGCTCTTAAAAAACACATTGACACTATAGAGTCATTAGAGGCACTGCCTCTCACGCCGGCAATAAGTGTAAAGCAAACCGAGAAAACACCAACTACACAGCAGAGCCAGCCTATTCAAGTAGTCCTTGTCGAGTAGGGGATCCTAGCCATTTTTTAATATTTCAGGCTTCAGGTCTTGTGAGCCGTAATTTTGACACAATTATATATGGCGCTCTTGTAGGTATTCTAACCTCCCACCACTGTACGTCAAATCTCTCCTTGGAGATGCCTTTAATGCCACTTAGTAGTTTATTGAAAGTGGAGGTTACTCTAATTCTCCCAACATGGCCGACGATCTCGCCGTTCTTAACGAGAAGCGCTGCGTCTCTTGAAACCGTAGAGAACAATCCCTCGTAGTAGTTTTGAAGCCTAGTATACCAGTTATTAGTTATAAAGACGCCGTCACGTAGTTCCCTGACTAGCTCCTCCTCCCTAATTAGGCCTCCGGGCACATCCAGGTTCCAGGGCTGAGGGTTTACCCAGCCAGCGTTACCAGTGCTTTTAGTGTTCATTTTAGACGCGGTAGCATTGTTGTGAAGGAGTGTTACTAGTACTCCCTTCTCGATAATTGGCTTATTATGCGTTTCTACACCCTCTGCGTCAAATCCCACTACTCCGGGTAAAGAGGTGTCTCGAGGAGCATCGTACACTGAGAAGCTCTCTACCGCCACTTTATCACCCGGCTTATACTTGGCAAAGATCGAGAAGCCCATTAAGACCATTAACGCGGAGGACATCCACGCTACGTACTCAAGTAGGTTTCCCATAACGAGCGGTGATAGTACCACGTCGTATTCTCCCGGAGTAAAGTCAACTCTGTTTTTAGTTATAGTAGCGTAGTAGCCGGCTCTCCTCCCAACGTCTCTCACGGCATCTAGTGATACGCGCGTTGAACCGTGTGCCCAGTGACCTGTAAGCTCCCCTTTAAAGGCTCTAGCATACACCTCGAATGTTGTTTTCGCCTCACTACACTCGTAGCCCTTACTAGTCACTAGTATTCTTTCTACTTGACCCAGTGAAATAGTACCAGATACTCTGTCAACACCTGTACTCAGCGTTTCTGTAATTAAGCTGTCTACCAGTTTATCTGGGTTTTTCGTGTAGAACTCTACATTATTATCGAAGGCGCCGGTTATCGGTTTACACGTAGCATATTCTGGTAATGAAGCGTAGAGCTCGGCCTCAGATATCCTATTAGCTACCTTTAGTATATCTTCAGCGTGACTAACGAGAGCCTCAGGTTCGTGAGTATGGTAGGTTAAGACCCAGAGCCTGCCAGATTTAGCTAACCTGAGATTTAACCCTACTCGGCTCCACAGCTGTACAACTGACGGCTCACTGTTCCATATTTTCACCATTGTTTCCTTACTCGACACCGCGAGAACAGCTACTTCATCAAAATTCCTCGACAACCTCTCCACTAATTTGCTTACTGTGTCTTGTAAGTCCTTCCTCATGAGAGAACACCTATTTTCATTCTAGATAACTTAACATTTGGGCCTCCAAACCACACTGGGACACCCTGTGACGGCTCACCTTTTCCACACGTACCAGGATAAAACTCCAGGTTTTTGTCAACGCCGAGTATACTACTGTAAAACCACCCAGTAGTAAACTCTAGTACAGGGTTTCTCACAGGTTCATCTAGCTCTCCCTTTCTAATCGTGTAGGCTTCTAATCCCACATATCTCTGATTCCACCTAACATCGTCAATATTCCACTCCATGTAGGACTTAACGTAAACGCCGAGATCAATGTCCTCTATGAGCTCGTCGAAGTCCATGTCACCTGGAGCTATGTACGTGTTGCTCATTCTGATAATAGGCTCGGACGCGTAATCCATACTCCTCGCCGCGCCATTACTCTTCGTGTTAAAGATCCTGGCAGTGTGCCTGTTGTGCAGAGGCTCGTTTATTAATCCCTCCTTGTAGAGAAAACGAGGACGAGCCTTAACACCCTCGTCGTCGTATAGGAAGAAGCCATAACTATTCGGTATTGTTGGGTCATCTATTACTGTCGCGTATCTATTTCCCACTCTAAAGCTACCTATATACTCGGGTTTCACGTAGGACTCTCCAGCCTGCGCTGCCTCTCTACCCAAAATCCTATCAGCCTCCATTGGATGGCCCGCCGACTCGTGAGCAATTAACCCCACCACCTCTGGGCCTAGAACCACTGGAACCTTCTCGCTGGGTGGGGCAACACCCCTTAATAGGACTCTTTCTAGTCTAGCCTGCTCCTCTGAGATGGTTTTCACGGGATTCCACTTCTCAACGAGCTCCGCTCCACCGGAGCCCCCAAACTCTATTGATCTCTGAAGCGTGCCTTTCTGGGGGTGCATTATTGTTAGTGAAGATGTAATGTAAAGTCTCGGTACTCTCGACTCTACACGTGCCCCATCACTTGTAACTACTAGCTTCTCCTGTATGTGGAGTCTGATGTCAGTTACGAAGAACGGTAACTTTGCTTCCTTAACTGACGATTTAGCCGCCCTATATATTTCCATTGCGAGCTTAATCATCTCCTCTACATTTAAGCCTAGAAGACTCCTCTTCTCGTCGACACTGTACTTTCCATCTCCCAGCTTCTCATCAGAGAACTCAATAGGCTTTTTCCTGAGTTTACTAGTAGCCTTAGCCTGTGAAACAGCTAACTCGACGACTTCTAGTATGTCACTGAGAGTGGTCGAATTCGTTGACGCGAAGCCTAAAGACCCATTAACAAGAACTCTGATCCCGACGCCGCTACTTCTACTACTAGTAACCGCTAGAACCTTATCGTTCCTTGTACTAACGCTTACTCTATAGTCGTCTTGAAACCTGGCCTCTACGTACTGTGCCCCGAGCTCTCTGCCACGGTCTACTACACGGTGTAGAGTTATGGGGTCTATTTTCAAGTAGAGCACCATATTCAAGTATGTGGGTGGTTTAAAGTATTTATGTGTAACTCACCTGCTGAGAAGTCCTGATATTAAGCCAATTACTGCCGATACACCTATAACCACGATTGGATGAGTCTTTAAGACCACTAGTAGTACTAGGGAGAGTAGAAAGACCGCTAATGGAACGGCGTCTAGTGCGAGAGTACCCTTTACTAGAAGTGCTGTCTTAGCTAGCCTGAGGAAAGCGTAGAGAATTAGTGCTACAACAGCTGCATTAATACCTCTAAACATGGCTTTTGCCACATTGCTCTCTAAGTGTGGTCGAAGAGCTATCACCGCGCTAAGTATAATCAGGTAGGCTGGTAGAACAACACCCATGGTAGCTAGGATCGAGCCGGGTATTCCCCCAAGCTCGTAGCCTATCCACGTAGCTGAGTTTATAGCTATGGGTCCCGGTGTGCTCTCCGCGATTGCGAGGATCCTCAGAAATTCCTCCTCGGAAATCCACTTCTTACCCTCTACGAGCTCTCTGTACAGTAGAGCTATTCCACCATAACCGCCTCCAAACATGAAAAGCCCTATTTTAACGAACTCCACGAAGATCTCTAGTAGAGACGCCATACAGTACTCACCACTGGTTTAGCCAATATTGTATAGGCCTTAATTTAAAAATTACACGGTTATAGTGAAATACGGTGCTGATTTTGAATACTAGTCTCGAGAAGCTATTTAATCCAGCGAGTGTTGCAATTGTAGGAGCTACTCCGAAAGAGGGTAAAGTTGGGAGAGCTATACTAGAGAACTTTATTAACAGGTTTCGTGGGAGAATTTACCCTGTTAACCCTAGTTACAGCGAAGTACTTGGACTTAAGTGCTATAAGAGTATATCAGAGCTGCCCGAGACGCCGGACCTCGTGGTTATCGCTATACCAGCCCCCGGAGTTCCCGCAGTCCTGCGAGAAGCCGCGGCTAGGGGAGTTTCAGCCGCTATTGTTATTAGTGGGGGCTTCAGAGAGACGGGTACACCTGAGGGAGAGAGGCTGGAGAGGGAGCTCGAGGAGATCTCTAGAACTTACGGTATAAGAATCGTGGGGCCCAATTGCATTGGTATTTACGATAACTGGAGTGGTGTAGACACGTACTTCGTGTCTAAGATGAAGAGGCCCCCGCGCGGATACGTGGGTTTTATAAGTCAAAGCGGCGCATTCGCAGCCGCTCTCATGGATTGGATGGCCTATCATAATCTAGGTGTTTCAAGAGCTATTAGTTACGGAAACAAGGTAGATGTCGATGACGTTGATCTCTTAGACTACCTCGGCGATGACGACAAGACGAGAGTAATACTCATTTACATTGAGGGCTTAAAGCCTGGTCGCGGCAGGAAGTTTATTGAAGTAGCGAAGAAGGTGGTAAAGAAGAAACCTATACTAGTCTACAAAGCCGGTAAAACTAGTAGAGGTGGCCTCGCCGCCGCCAGCCACACAGCCGCTATGGCTGGCGAGTACGGAGTGTATAGGGCTGCGTTTAAACAAGCTGGAGTAATTGAGGTTGAGAGCTTCGACGAGATGATGGATGCTGTGAGAATATTCCTCCACCAGCCCTCCATGAGGGGTAATAGAGTCTATATTTTAACAGATGCTGGGGGTATTGGCGTCATGTTAACAGATGCTTTAACTAGTGTTGGACTAGAAGTTCCCAGGACTCCGAGTGACTTAAAAGAGGAGCTTAAAAGAATACTTCCACCTCACTGTATAGTTGAAAACCCAATAGACCTCACGGGAGACACTGACGACGAGAGATATATACGCGTACTCGATGTACTTGTCGAGAAGCCTTACGTGGACGCCATAGTCGTAGTAGCACTACCACAAGTCCCCGGTATTAAGGGGACCTTTGTTGACCACGTTGTGAAGCTCAAGAGTGAGTACGAGAAGACCATTGTTGCGTTAACAATAGGTAGTGAAGCTTCACTTGAAGTAGCGAGGAGACTTGAAGAGAATAGTGTAACGGTATTTGAGTCCCCCGAGAGACTCGCAAAAGCGTTAAAAGCTCTCTACACTTATAGTATGATTAAATCACGCGGTGATTAGCGTGACGCCGCCAAAGGAGATCATTAAGCGCGCGCTCAGCGAGGATAGACTCAAGCTCTTAGAACACGAGGCATTTGAACTAGCTAGACACTATGGAATACCAATTCCAGACGTATACTTAGTGAAAACCCCTAAAGAGGCCTATGATCTCGCTGACTCCATAGGCTATCCAATAGCGCTGAAAATAGTCTCTCCCGACATTGTCCACAAGAGTGATGTGGGGGGAGTAAAACTCCACTTAAATAGTAGAGAAGAAGTCGCCCGCGCCTTTAATGAAATGCTGAAAACAGTGTCTTCAAGGGTTCCGAGTGCTAGAATAGTAGGAGTTTTAATGTACCGGGAGGCTCGACAAGGCTTAGAGGTAATTGTAGGCGGGCTCAGAGACAGCGTCTTCGGAGCCGCAGTCATGTTTGGTCTCGGTGGAGTCTTCGTGGAGGTGTTTAGAGATGTCTCGTTTAGAATAGCGCCTATTACTCTCGATGACGCTCTAGAAATGATAAGCGAGATCCAGTCGAAGCAGATACTAGAGGGCTACCGAGGGCAAAAGCCCGTAGATAAGAGGGCTTTAGCTGACATAGTAGTTAAGACCTCGAAAATAATGCTTGAAAACGAAGAAATAGACTCCATAGACTTGAACCCGGTAATGGCTTATGATAACGGCGCAATGGTTGTAGATGTGCGGGCTATTCTTCGCAAGGTGCCTTATTAAATGGAAAATAGCATTAAGGAGCTAGAAAAACGCGCTGAAGACTTATCAAGAGAGATTCAGCAGGCTAGAGAGACTATTAAAGCCCTCAAAGAGAGAAGACACCGACTACTAAGTGAACTCAAGGAGATTAGAGGTAAGAGAGCCGCTCTCCTAGAGGATTTGAGGAGAGCAAAGTCTAAGTTAAGAGAGAGCATAGAAGAGCGGAGAAAACTAGTAAGTGAAGTTAAGAGCCTAATAGAGGAGCGGAGAAAACTACTCGGCGAGTTAAAGGCTATTAAAGAGCTAGCTCAGAGTAAAAAAGCAGCCTTTCAGGCTCTCTCCGAGGAGATCAGGGTCCCTATTTCAGCATTGAAGCGAAAAATAGAGGAATTAGAGTGGTATATGCAAACACACGTACTCACACTTGAAGAAGAGAAACAAGTAGTTAGAAAGCTACAAGCATACAACTCGCTTTTAAAGAGAGCGCTTAGTGCTCAAAGAGAGAAAGAGGAGTACCTAGAGCTTCGCGCACTACACTTATCTCTGAAAAGCCGTGTTGCAGAGTTAACCAGTAAAATAAGTGAGCTTAGATCAGCAATTACCGCGAAGACAAGGGAAATAGAGGAGCTGAGAAGTAGCGTTAACGCTCGCCTATCAGAGTACATGAACGCTAAAACTCTACTTGAAAACAAGAAAAAAGAAATTGAGGCTTGTAATAATGACTTAGCACAGAACACGGCGAGGCTAAATGCCCTTAGACAAGAGTACAACAATGTCTTAAAGAGCATTGCGAGAGAAAGAGAGAAATCCCTTATAGAGCTTAAGAAACGTGACTTGCTGAATAAGATCAGCGAGAATGGAAAGAAGAGATTTAGCCTCGAAGAACTCAAAATTCTATATGGATTCTCCGAGAGCGAGGAGTAGTAGCTACCGCCCAAACCTCCTTTCTCTCTTCTGAAATGTCCTAATGGCTCTCCACAAGTCTATTTTCCTAAATTCAGGCCAGTAAACATCACAGAAATAGAGTTCACTGTATGCTGACTGCCAGAGTAGGAAATTACTTATTCTCTCCTCGCCACTAGTTCTAATAATCAGATCAACGTCTGGGATACCACGCGTGTAGAGGTATTTGGAAAACGTGTCTTCACTTACCTCCTCGGGGTTTAATCGACCCAAGTATATGTCTCTCCCAATCGCCTTAACCGCGTCTACTATTTCCTGTCTACCACCATAGCACAGGGCAACTGTGAGGTGGTGATCACTGTAGTTAGCAGTACTCTCTTCTAACTTCTTCACGAGGTCTCTGATATCACCTGGAACCAGTTCTAGCTTCCCTATTACTGCTACTCTAACCCTGTTCTCGTGTACTTCCTTTAAATTTAGGAGCTCCCATAGTCCCTGCTTAATGATTTTAAAGAGGTTTTCAACTTCTTCGCGACTCCTATAGAGACAGTTCTCAGTGCTCATGGCGAACACTGTAACGTAGGGTATTTTCAGCTCCCACAACCACTTTAAAACGTCTTTTAGTTTCTCGTATCCATAGTAATGACCCTCATATGTTGATAGCCCTTTTTCTCTTGCCCATCGTCTATTACCATCTGGTATAATACCCACATGCCTTGGTAAAGGACCTCCCTCGATTTGAAGCAACAGGTACTTTTCATATATCCTGTATACTGGTTTAAGTAAACGGGGAAATACACTGAGAGCAATTCTTCTTGAAAGCCTCTTTAACGTCTCCACGAGTCACTAACACCTAGCCTACGATGCTAAATTAAATCCATGTTTTCCCTATTTAGTCGCGTTTTTAAAGACGTTTCAAGTATAATGAATCGTACTGGTACTTACCGGTGAGATCGTGTCTTACTACCAAGGTAAAGACCTGCAAAAGCCTAGTGGTGGAGTTAGAGGCAGGCATAGAAAAGTCAAGAGAAAGTACGAGCTAGGATCCCCGCCAACTCTAACTAGAATAAGCAACGAGGAAGTTAGAAAAATTGAGCGCGTTTACGGTGGTGGAGTTAAAGTTCGACTAAAAGAGGCAATGTACGTAAACGTAGCCCTACCAGACGGCGTCATAAAAAGAGTAAAAGTAGTCGAGGTTGTTGAAACACCGGAAAACCCGCAGTATGCAAAATCCGGTATAGTATCTAGGGGATCACTGGTGAAAACAGAACTAGGCTTAGTTAAGATCACGTCGAGACCTGGACAAGACGGCGTACTAAACGGTGTACTAGTTACAAAGTAATACTGCTTCACTATTTTCAAAACTCAGAGCTACAGGGTCTTTAGATTTGAGTAGAGAATACCGTGACAAGAGAGTTGTAATTTACCCAGTTTACTTCGACTACGGTAAGAGCAGGAGAGAGGGCAGACGTATTCCGAAGTCACTAGCTATTCCAAACCCCAGTATCGACGAGATCGCGTCTGTCGCGGAGGAGCTGGGATTAAATCCAGAGGTTTCTAGGGAGACCAAGTATCCGAGAAACCCTATAAGTAGGGGAAGAGTAGTAGTTGACAAGTATATTAGTAAACACAAGACAATGCTACTTATAGCTAAATCCCTTAAAGAGAAAAGAGCAAAAAGCAATAAGTAAATTCTGTCACTTGTACTATGTTAAGAGTTATAGTATAGCATCTAGAAAATCTACACTCAAAAACATCTGTATTACTCTTAAAGTTACAAGATTATTTAAAAATAAGCGTATTACATACTTCGGAATTGATTTTTTGTATAAGTGGGCTTCTAATTTAACTAATTCCCTATAAGAAAAAGCCTATTTCGGGTGCTGTTTTTGAGACTGCTCGGATTCCCGGAGACTTGGACTAAAGACGGCTTACTCGTCGTTAAGCCATATGTTAAAAACGTTCTAGGGTGCCTGGGGTCTGTTGTTCTAAGCGACTCTGGTATTAAAATTGGTGTTGTAACGGATGTTATTGGCCGAGTAGATGACCCGAGACTAGTTGTTAAGCTGTATAACAGAGAAATTGGTGAAATGCTAGTAACTAGGCGTGAACGACTATACTTTGAGAAAAGAACGAGTAGAAAGTGAGATCTATGAGTGTATCCTGCCCTCAGTGTAATAGTAACAACATTGTGTTAGACCCCCAGTTCTGCATATACGTCTGCGCTAACTGTGGGCTAGTAGTAGACGACCACCCTATTTTCGACAGCGATGAAAAAGTAGGAGAAGACAGCTTACCAAGATATAGTGGAGCTTACACTAGTAGAGTTCACGACAGGGGTGTTGGTAGCACAGAGATCTCGGGTAGCCTGAAACGGCACGTAAAAGAGGGACGTATATGGGCGATTAGAAATCTCGACGCTAAAATAAGTAAAAACGAGAGGAGGCTAGCTAAGGCTCTTAAAGAGCTAAATGAGCTCGTTAAAGTGCTAAACATACCTAAAGTGGTGTCGGAGACCGCGGGGGAGATATTGCACAAGATAATGAGAAACTGTAACTTCAAAGAGATCACGATCAAGAAAATAGTGATAGCAGCCCTATACGTCGCATATAAGATGTGTGGTTATCCTAAACCAGCTAAGGTCTTCGTTAAAGAGCTTGGAGTTCGGGAGAGAGACCTGTGGGAGGGTTTAAGGAAAATAAGAGAGCTGGAGAAGCCCGATAAGCCTATTGGTGAAGCAAGTGATCCCAGGTACTATGTCAACTTTATTTCATGGAGCCTTAATTTAAAACCACAAAGCGCGACACTAGCAAGCGAGATTCTTGCCGGCGTTAAGGACAGTTTTAAGATTAGTGGTAAAAGCCCAGCTAGCCTTGCAGCCGCTGCTGTCTATTTATCGTGTATTCTACTCAACGATAGGCGTAGTCAGCTGGAAGTTGGACGCACAGTAGGCTTAACAGACGTAGCTGTTAGAAACGCGTATGGAGCTCTAATAGACTCCCTCGACGTTGATGTTTTAATATAGTACGATTAAACTGAAAATTCAAGTAGAAACATTATGTTGCACTAAGTAGCGGGGATTGTAGTATAAAGTATAATACTCCTTAAAACAAGGAGTATACTGGTACCTAACATAACTAGTAGTACGAGGCTCTCCAAATGTCGAGTAATCTCAGCAGTAACGATATCATCGTATTAAAATGGATACTAAGACGGAGTAGAGAAGGCGAAGAAGTGATTCAGAGTACTATTCCAGGTAAAATTAAACTAAGTTCTAAACTGGTCTCTAAAGTACTCAATAAACTAGAGAAAATGGGGCTTATAGAGAGAACTCCCACTATGTACAATAAGCGGAAAACCTACATTGTGAAACCTAATGTTGAAACGGCTACTAAAGTACTTAGAGAGATCGGAGAGGACTTCATAAGCCTTGAAGACGTGATTAAGGAAATAATCAATATACCTTGTGTTAAGTGCCCACAAACTGAGAGGTGTTATGAAGGAGGCTTCTACGATCCCGCATTCTGCCCTCTGCTAGGCGAGTACATTGAAAACAAAATAAACAACTACAATAAGAACTCCCAGTGATAGAATATTACACTGAAAGTAGATTTCCAATCGCATTAATCAGGTACTGAAATGGCTTTTCCTTAAGAAAACATATAAAGAGGAGTATTCTCATTATAGCTCTCTGGGATGACCACGTGAACCCCAGACTGAAGAACTGATGACACCGGGCGCTTTCGACCGCTACGTGGACGGGCTGTTTC
>JAJHQQ010000054.1 GCA_020833245.1 Desulfurococcaceae archaeon | reverse complement strand
CTCGGCAGCGCTACCCATGTTCACAGCCACTTCGAGGTAGCCCCAGGAGTTAACGTAGCAGACAAAATCCCCTACTGGAACTTTACTAAAAGTTGTCTCGTAAGTACACACCGCGCTCTTCGAGTCTACTCGTATAAGTAGCTTTACTCCTAACTTGAGATTTAACTCGCTCACCTCTCCGCTAGTTATATTAGTCATAACGTTGCCGAATACGTCAATGTAGAGTACACGGCCTCTCATGGCTTTACTATTAATATCCACGTTGGGCCTCTCAATGCTCAATTTAACCAGGTCCTCGTAGCTGATCTCTTCTCCCAGCTCTTCTAGCGGTACACCTCTACTAATCCACGCTGCAACTGGCGCAAAGATGTCTCTACCGTGATAAGTGTGAGATACTACTGGTAGCCTGTACTTAGTCCTAGATATGTCAATAACGCGCTTCACGCCGTCTTTCTCAGCTAGTAGTGTGAGGCAGCCGTTATCAGGGCCTACGAGGACGTAATGCGTCGTCTCTACAACTATGGCCTTCCTTAACCCACCAACACCGGGGTCAACGACAACTACGAATATTGTTCCGGGTGGGAAGTACTCGGCTGAGACAGCTAACATAACTGCGGCTTCAAGCACATTGTGTCTCTCAATTCCGTGAGTTAAATCCACGATCTCGGCGTCAGGGTTAATGCTCTTAATAACCCCCTTTACAACACCCACGTAGGGGTCTCTATAACCGTAATCAGTAATGAGCGCAATAATTCTCCTCACAGAAACCCCCACCTCAATAAGATATAAGGAAATATGTGTAGTATTAATTTTTTCAGGCCGGGGATGGAGTCGACGGGCGGCCTGACACGTGATGAGTTTCTCGAAGTCAACCCGGCTACAAGGCCCGATGAAGAACAGTGGATAAGCTGCCTAGTTGTGATGAGCAGGCTCAGGACGAGGGTTTTCTCTATACAGAGGTATTTAACCTCCACGCTTAATACACTTGTGAAGTAGTGTATAGAGTGTGACTATGAGCTCTATTACGGCGACTAGGAGCCTGCTGAGCAACGCCTGGTATTTCTCCAAGATTGGCTTCAAGAGGGGCTTTGTGTTTCTCTATGGTAGTCGAGTTATGGATGAGGGTGAAGAGCCTTTACCGGAGTATGAGCTATCAGAGCTCATAATAGACTTCGAGGGCAAGGCCCTTATACTTCATGGCTACAGTCTACTCTTAGACATTGTAGAGTACGTGTTTAGAGGCATGAAGAACAGAGTTGATTTGAGTGTTCTCTCAAAAGAAGAGATCAAGGAGCTTGCTGAGGTGGGGCTTGTAAACGCGTATATGAGTGGTGTAACACTCCCACTAGCTGTAACCGAGCACGTCTCGGTACTAGCAGACGCGGCTCGAGAGAACGGCGTGAGAGCGGGTGTAATAGCTGAGAGAGGCACAGTAACTACTAATCCATTTCTACTCGTCTTCGAAGTAGATAATGAGAGACTGTACTACCAGGATAAAGTGATCGGTGGAGTAGACGAGGTCCTCTGTACACCTCAGAGAGTTAAAAATACCTGTCTCATCGTGGACGCGAGGGGCTACGGCAACACGCTCACAGCAATAGAAGAGGTGTATAGGAGTTCACATAGCGTTAAAGAGGCCTACGAGATCTTAACCGGGCCCTACAGAGCAAGTGGTGTAGATGAGGGATACGTGGTGAAGGGAGCCGCATCGGACTTAATAGTATACGATTTGAGAAACCCTCTAAAAGCAGGACTTCAAAGTAAAAAAGACTACTTGTACAGCATAATAGCCAGGTCTCAGCAGCCTGATATCGTGTTTGTTGGCGGAGACGTGTTCTACGAGTTCGGGGAGAATTTAGCTATACCAATTAGTAGAGTAGATAGAGTAGTAGCTAAGCTAGACGAGGAGTTGAAGTAGCGAGAAGTGGGCCCGCGGGGATTTGAACCCCGGACCTCCCGGTTATCAGCCGGGCGCTCCACCAAGCTGAGCTACGGGCCCCTTAAACACGGCACCAATACCTAGTTACTTGTCTTTAAGGTTTTTAAGTGTGCTTGTAGGAGTGCTCCCCGTTCTCACTGTGTTAATTAAACACTTATATACCGCGTAGTGTTTCTAAATGTAACTGGTGTGTTCTAGATGCATGGCTGGTGGGGCAAAGTCCTCTACGTGGACTTGACTACGAAGAGAGTTAAGGAGATCAAGCTGGACGCCAAGTACTACTTAGAGTACATTGGGGGACGGGGGCTAGCTGCTAGGTTGCTGTGGGATTTAAACCCGCCTGGAGTAGATCCTCTCTCACCGTATAATCACGTAGTCATAGCGGCTGGGCCCCTCTCATCTTTACCTCTACCTAGTAGCGGCAAGCTCGTAATAGCGTCTAAGAGCCCCTTAACTAACGGCTACGGGGATGGAAATATAGGGACAATGGCTAGTTACTACTTGAGGAGGACGGGTTACGACGCGGTAATTATTACCGGCGCGCTCAGAAAGCCAGGCTACCTCTACATTGAAAACAGTAAAGTAGATTTTCACGATGCAGAGGACTTGTGGGGTAAGTCGGCTTTTGAAGCGGAGGATAAGTTAATGAGTGTTCACGGTAAGAACGCTGGGTACTTGGTTATCGGGCCCGGCGGCGAGAGCGAAGTGAGATACGCGACTGTGGTTTCACAGAGAGGGAGAAGTGGCGGCAGGCCTGGAATGGGCGCTGTACTGGGAAGTAAGAAGCTAAAAGCAATTGTTATTAAGGGGACACTTGAACCCTCAATTGCTAATAGAGAGGAGTTTAGAAAAGTGAGTGAAGAGGCCTTTAAGAAGGTACTGTCATCAGATGGCTACAACTTCTGGATTAGGCAGGGTACAATGGGAACTATAGTTTGGAGTCAGCAAAATAGCTGCTTACCAACAATGAACTTCAGGGAGGGTGTCTGGGAGTACTACGAGTCTATTAGCGGAGACTTAATGGAGAAGCTTAAAGTAGAGAGGCGTGGATGCCCATACTGCAACATGCAGTGTGGAAACGTTGTGCTAGACTTCTCCCTTGAGAAGAGCGAGCTCGACTACGAGAACGTGGCTATGCTTGGGAGCAATATACTACTCAGCGACTTGAGGAGAGTAGCTGAGATTAACAGAATAGCGGATGAAATGGGGGTAGACACTATTAGTCTCGGAAACGCACTCGGCTTCTACATGGAGGCTAGTGAGAGAAAACTCGTAGAAGAGCGCGTTGAGTGGGGTGATTTCAGAGAAGTAAAGAGACTCACATTGGACACAGCACACAGGAGGGGAGTAGGGGCCTTTCTAGCCGAGGGAGTTATGAGAATGGCTAGGAGCCTGGGTAAGGAGGCAGAGGAGTTTGCTATTCACGTGAAGGGCTTAGAGGTCTCAGCGTACGACTGCCACGCGGCTCCCGCAATGGCCCTAGCTTATGGCACGTCGCCTATTGGGGCTCACCACAAAGATGCGTGGATTATTAGCTACGAGGTGAGAACAGACAGGCTGGGGTATACTAGGGAGAAGGTCGAGAGGCTGGTGTTTCTCCAGGATATGAGAGGAGGAATGTACGAGTCTCTTACAACTTGTAGACTACCCTGGGTTGAAGTGGGATTAGACCTCGAGTACTACCCGAGGCTTCTATCAGCTGTAACGGGAGTCGCGTGGACTCTTAACGACATTAGAGTAGTGGCCAGTAGAATATACACGCTGATCAGGGCCTACTGGATCAGGGAGCACAGAGACTGGAGTAGAGAGAAAGACTACCCACCAGTAAGGTGGTTTAAACAACCACTGACAAAGGGGCCATTTACCGGTGTTAAACTAGACTTCAATGAGTTTAATAAAATGCTAGACTGGTATTATGAAATGCGCGGATGGGATACAAGGGGAATACCAAAAGAAGAGACACTCAGAAAATTAAACCTAGACTTCACTATTCCAGTTCTACAGGAAGTCGTCGGCTTAAAGTAACCACACCGGTATTTTTACCGATAATTCTTCTCTATATAACGAGTAGTCTAAACAGGGTTCTATATTTGAGCGCGAAGAGTAGAATTCGCGGAGTTGTTATCTCCGGTATAGGTGAGGCTGTATTTTACGTTAGACTATACAGTGAGTACTTTAGGGGTGTTCTAGGAGCCGATCCATACCCGGGAACACTAAACATACTAGTAGACTCCTGTGACGTAGTACAAGGAGTATTCTCAGAGAGTCACTTAGTAAAGCCCCTTAAACCT
>JAJHQQ010000053.1 GCA_020833245.1 Desulfurococcaceae archaeon | reverse complement strand
GCTCCAGTACTGAGAATTAAGTGAGCTCTTCACGGTGCTTATTACTTAGACTTGAGTTACTAATTCACATTGAGGGGTAAGCGTGTCAAGTCCAGTGACAGTGGCTATAATACCTATTGGTGGAGTAGGCGCGAGACTCTACCCGCTGACAGTTGACACTTCTAAGTCTATGATTAGGTTTCTAAATAGGCCGCTACTAGAGTTTATTCTCGAGACGCTAATAGTGAGCGGTGTGCGAGAAGTCTACATGGGTGTTAGTGGTTACGTAAACTACGTCCAGGTCTTTGAGCACTTCGGTTCAGGCGAGGCGCTAGCTCACAGGTTTAGTCTCGGTAGAGACCAGTTTCGAGTGAGATACATGCCTAATATCTTGTCGCGAGGCAACGCGGAGGCCGTTCTCGCGACAATAAAGTACTACAGTATTAGGGGGGACGTGCTTGTAACTCAGTGTGATACTGTGTTTAGTCACTTAGACCTGTCAAGAGCCTGGTATTACTACTCGGGTAGAAACTGCGATATGCTAGTTGTCTTGAAGCCCGTGAGAGACCCCGGCGAGATAACTAGGTACGGTGTAGCTAAGCTACGAGGGGACGGCACAATAGAGTACTTCGTGGAGAAGCCTAAGAGGCCCGAGGAGGCGCCGTCTAACCTGGTGAACACGGGTATATACTTGATTAGTGCTGGGAGGCTACTCGAGTTTTTTGAGAGCAGTGTGGGAGCAGAGCTCTACAGAGAGGGCTACGTGGATTTCGGTAGAGACGTCATTCCAGCTATGATAAAGAACGAATATAGAGTGTGTGGTTACCCGGAAGACATGGCGTGGTTTGATGTTGGAACACCAGAAGCATATCTCGAAGCGGTCTTCTACCTCTTGAAGAACACACCTCAGGAGAGACTGGGCGTTGACTTCGCCTATGAGGGTGTGAGGGTTATGGGTAGGAGGACGCTGTCACGTGAATTTCAGAGAAGCCTAGTTGAGAGAGCGAGAAGCGGAGTTATCACGTTGACTGGTGACGTGCTCATTGGGAGGCACTGCACTGTCGGCGACCAAGTCGTGATTGCCAACTCGGTAATAGACCACTATAGTGTTGTGTCTAGTGAGGCTCGTATTGAGTGGTCTGTTGTAATGGATAGGTGTCACGTCGGGAGGAGAGCGAGGATTACTAGGAGTATTATTGGTAGACACGTAATAGTAGACGAGGAGGCCGTTGTAGAGGACAGTATTATAGGTAACAACGTGTACATAGGGAGGGGAGCGGTAATTAGAAACTCAAAGATCTGGCCTAGTAGGTATATTCCACCGGGAACAGTCCTCGTCGGCGTGACTCTATCATAGATGTGAGATTTAACCCCCTACTCTAATTTCTAAGCTCTAAAGGTGAGTCGCTATTGGTAGAGATCACTGATTTAACTCTCCGTGATGCTCACCAGTCACTAATAGCAACTAGGCTTAGAACAGAGGACATGATTCCAATACTAGATAAAATAGACGCGGCCGGCTTTTACGCTATTGAAATGTGGGGTGGCGCGACATTCGACGTCATGATTAGGTTTCTGAGAGAGGATCCATGGGAGAGGCTGAGAATTATAAGGGAGAGAGTTAAGAGAACTAAGCTCATGATGCTTCTACGTGGACAAAACCTGGTGGGTTATCGTCACTACCCAGATGACGTCGCCGAGAAGTTCGTAGAGTACGCTTACAAGAATGGAGTAGACATATTTAGGGTTTTTGACGCGCTAAATGATGTCAGAAACATGAAGGTGACTATTAAGAAGGCTAAGTCTCTCGGCGCAGTAGTACAGGGCACTATAACTTACACTGTGAGCCCCGTTCACACACTAGACTACTACTTGAAGCTAGCTGAGGAGCTACTGGCTCTCGAAGTGGACTTCATCACTATTAAGGACATGGCTGGAATAATGGACCCGTATACTTGCTACGAGCTGGTGAAGGCTATTAAGGAGAATTTCAAGGCTCCAGTAGACGTGCACTCTCACTCCACGGGGGGATTAGCGGTCGCGAATTACATTAAAGCCGTGGAGGCTGGCGCGGACATTATAGACACGGCTATTAGCCCACTGGCTTTTGGCACAAGTCACCCAAGTATACAGGTAATGTACTACGCTCTGCCACAGGGTAAAAAGCCTAGAGTGGATATGCGTGTTATTAAAGAGATTAGCGAGTACTTAAACAAAATACTGTTCACGAAGTACAAGGACCTCCTAGACATAAGGGTTTTCATGCCAGACCCCAATGTACTAGAACACCAGATACCCGGCGGCATGATCTCTAACTTCCTCACTCAGTTAAAGCAAGTAGGTGCCGAGGACAAGTTGCCACTAGTACTTGAGGAGGTTAAGCGCGTCAGAGAAGATCTAGGCTGGCCGCCACTAGTGACTCCAACATCGCAGATTGTCGGTGTTCAAGCCGTACTCAACGTGCTGTATGGGAGATACAGTGTAGTGGCTAAGGAGACTTTTAACTACGTTAAGGGCTACTACGGGAGGCCACCTGCCCCTATTAAAGAAGAAGTAGTTAAGTTAGTGTTGAAGAACGAGGAGCCCATAAGTACCAGGCCAGCGGACCTCTTAGACCCCGCGTACGAGAATTGCCGCGAAGAGGTCTCTAAGCTGGGCTTCTACACTAAAGAGGAGGATGTAATAACGTACTGTCTATTTCCAGACGTAGCGTTAGAGTTCTTTAAGACGAGGAGTGAGAAGTCAAACCCGAAGAAGCCTGAAAGAGACCTGTGGGACGAGGTTTTAGGGTACTAAAAGCTATAAGGTTCTTTCAGTAACTTAAAGAATAGTGATGAAATGCACCTCAACTGAGCAGTGAAGAAGCTGACCTGGTCTGAGAGCGGGCCATGTGCTCTATAAAATTACTTTAGAGCTGACTTGAAGCTGTCTACTCCATAGGCGACCATAGCTACTAGCTCTATTGTTGCGAGAGCCTCTCTCGCGGATTCAGCCTCGAAGTACACTGTGTAAGCGTCAACTCTCTTAAACTTCTCCTCTAACACGTCAGCTATGAGCGAGTCTCGTAGTGTAAGCTCTACTCTTAGAGGTTTACTCCAAGACAAGACCCTAACCTCTCCTCTCTTAACTCTACTAGCCGCTGTATTCACGTCTCTACGCACAGCCTCCATTACTCTGTCTAGCCCGTAGTAGAAAGCGGCGTAACGTGAAACCCCTCGTTTCAACGGTGTGAAAACCACCCATGGCGTGTACTTCTCAACTTCGTCTTTAAGATAGTCATCTCCAGCCAAGTAGGCTACTGGCACACTGTACTCTCCAGCACAAAGAGAGTTTATAATGTACTCGCTGACTCTAACACCGTTAATCCTTATCTCAGCGAACGCTCTACCACTGTACGTGTGATCAAACGCTCCATGAGTCGTCCCGGCCGCTGTGTGGTAGCCCACGTAGAACACCGCGGAGAAGCCCCCATCAAGAGCAGTAATCATGCTCAGTGGTCTGGGATACCCCTGTATTACGGCTACTCTCCCATCCAGCTCAGTGTACTCTATATTAGTCATTAAGCCGTGACTATCAGCTACTACGACTTCACTAAACCCCGACTTAAATAGCTCATCAGCTACAGCGTTAATTATTTTCGTCACTATCTTAGAAGCCCTTGAAAACTGGCTACTCCAAGGAGACAACATAGTACCTGAAACTACGCCTGGCAACCCCTCGAGGTCGACTGAGACATACGCCTTCAAGCCGCTCACCGTGTATTATGATCCTCTTAGTGAAGTTAATAACTCCACGTCTCTCTATAAGAGGCTGGTGTACTCTAACTTGGGGCGGTTGCTCCAGCTCAGCGTTGACAGTGAACTCAGAGGGGTCTTAAAGACTAGTCTACCACTAGTGCTCGTTGAGCTTGTTAGTAGTCTCTACTCGCTCACAGACACGTACTTTGTTAGTGGATTAGGCGCAGAGGCCTTAGCAGGGCTTGGTGTTTCAATGTACGTTCTCATGTTTCTCCAGTCCGCTATTGTCCTATTTACTACTCCTACTCTAATAGTAGTCTCGCAGAGCCTGGGCGCTGGTAGATTAGACTTAGCTAGGAGTTTTCTAACAGGTATTCTCATAGTGGGCGGAGCCTACACTACTATTCTGGGTTTTCTCAGCCACTTGTTCTCAAAGCCACTAGTAGTTCTAATCTCGGGTGTTCGGGACCTAACACTAGAGTACTCTGTTGAGTACTTAAAGCTGAGATGCCTCGGCCTCATAGCACTCTACGCTACAACAGCACTAGACATGACTATTATTTCAACGGGTAAAACACACTACTCTCTAATAGCTAACACTACTGGTCTAGTGCTGAA
>JAJHQQ010000052.1 GCA_020833245.1 Desulfurococcaceae archaeon | reverse complement strand
GAGCCACATTCACCTCGCTCACAACCCCTCTTAACACTCTTAACTCTCAGTCTAAGTCTTAGAGTGTTTATCAGCGTCTCACGGGGATCTACATCTACCTCCACGGGCTTATTATTAAGAGTAAAACGCACAATCACACCACATCACCTCGGCTTTCCAAGGGCTTCTAGTAGAGCTTCACGGGTAAGCAGTTTAGCCATATGTAACCTGTACTCGGCTGGAGCTCTCACATCGCTTATTGGGGATATGTCGTGAACAATGAGCTTAGAGACCTCTTCTATAACTTCAGGTGAAGCTCTCTTGCCAATTAAAGTTCTCTCCACAGTCACAGCCCTAATAGGCGTGGGTGCAACAGAGTTAAGGGCTATTCTCGCATCCAGTATGACTCCACCTCCCGTTTTCACAGCACAGGCAACAGCCACTAATGATAAGTCGTGGCCTAGTCTTCTACCAGCCTTGAAGTACGCGTAACTATAGCCATTCATATCCCCATGTGGAACAATTATCTCTGTGACAATTTCACCTGGTTTAAGCGCGGTTTGACGCGGTCCCTTGAAGAAATCCCTTATATTTACTAGTCTTGATCCCTCAAGACTTTCTACCTTAACTAGAGCGCTATGTACTAGTAGTGGAAGAGCCATATCAGCAGCGGGTGACGCATTACATATATTCCCCCCTATCGTTGCCGCGTTTCTAATCTGCCAATACGCGAATTTCTCAGCAACCGCCTTTAGGAGAGGTGTTTTCGTGACCACTATTCTCGAGTCGAGAATTTCCTGGATAGTCGTTAAAGCCCCTATTCGAAGCGATGTTCCATCATCGTGTATGTACTTTAACTCCTGTAAGCCGCCAATGTAGACCACGTACTTTGGCTTAAATCGCCCCATTTTAAGGTCTACGATCAGGTCTGTCCCACCGGCCATGACCCTCGCGTCTTTAAGCTTACTCATGTACTCAATGGCCTCCCGGAGGTTCCTTGCTACAACTATCTCTACATCCCTCGGGATGGCGTACATCATGGAGATCACCTCTCCCCTCTCAGCGCGCCGAGAAGCTCGAGTACTCGCCAGGGTGTTAGAGGCGTAGTAGAGATATTTACTCCAAGAGCGTGCGCGACAGCGTTCGCGATCGACGCTGGCCCAGGTATCATGGCCATTTCACCAACACCTTTAGCCCCAAATGCACCGTACTTAAACACGTCTTCTACAATAACGGGCTTAGACACTTCAGGAGAGTCCATTGCGGTTGGTAACACGTAGTCTGTGAAGTTTACATTAATAATATTGCCTTTCTCATCAAAGTATAATTGCTCCATTAGAGTGTACCCAATAGCCTGTAGAATAGCGCCTTCTAATTGCCCCTCAACCTGATTTGGATTAATCACCTTACCTGCTGCGAGACCAGGGTATACTCGCATAACCCTAATAACCCCCGTCCACGTGTCTACTTCAACCTCCGTGATCAGGACAATGTAACTGTAAGCCGGATAAGCGAAGCCCTGACCAACAGTGTCATCGAATTTCCCCTTAGGTAAGAAAAAGTAGCCTGTAGCACTGAGGTCGACTCCCCTAGCATAAGCCTCTCTCACGAGCTCCCTCCAAGATAAGCTCACGGTTGGATCTTTAACCCAGAACACTCTGCCATCTCTAAACTCAAGTTCACTACTACTCACTCCGAGAATCCTAGAGGTGAGCTGTGCAAGCCTTTCTCTAATCTTACTCACCGCTACAAGCACTCCCACACCGCCAATTCCAGTACCTCTAGAAGCGTGCGTAGCCCCCGTGTCCGGCGCGTCGGTTGAGCCTTGAATTACTCTCACGAGATCCATGGGTACACCTAGAACTTCTGATACTATCTGCGCGTGAGAGCTCACCGGGGATCCTTGACCCATTTCAACTATCCCGGTGTAAACCAGCACTGAGCCGTCTAGTTCTACTTTAACATAGGCATTAGACCAGTCAGGTACAGCTCTAGATGTGCTAATACCGTGCCAGCCTACAGCCACGCCAATACCTCTCTTAAACCTGGGACTAGACTCGTTGAACTTCCTGTACTCTTCGCGTTTTCTCCACCAGTCTGCTCGCTCAGCTGTCTTTTTTAAAGCCTCAGCTACGCCGACGGAGTGATCTAGTAGTTGATTAGTCAGAGTATAAGAGCCCTCTCTGAGGAGGTTTTTAAGCCTAAACTCAACTGGATCAATACCCAACTTCTCAGCTAAGAGATCCATCTGCCTCTCAACAGCAAACTGTATTGAGAGATTACCAAAGCCCCTGAATGAGCCTTGATATACTTTATTAGTGTACACAGCATACCCGTCGACTCTAGCGTGTGGCACCTCGTAGGGGCCAGAGGCGTGCATTGTCGCCCTCCACAGTATGAAGGGTGCTCTATTAGCGTAAGCCCCTGTATCGTGTATTATTGTGACATCTATAGCTGTGAGCTTTCCGCCTGCATCTACACCGCTCTTGTACTTTATGATTGCAGCCTCCCTCTTAGGGTGAACTCTTATTGAGTCCTCGCGACTATAGATTAGAAAAGCAGGCTTACCAGTCAAGTAGGCTACTAGAGCGGCTTTAGCGCAGACTAGCGGCCCCTCATCGTCTTTGCCCCCGAAGCCCCCTCCAATATAGGGCGCCACAATCTTAACTTTACTAGCTGGCACACCGAGTACTCTAGCCACTATTCTCTGACCCAGGTGAGGGTACTGTATTGTCCCTATAATAGTGATCCTGCCCTCGGACTCCGGGATCGCGAGAGCCGCCTCTGTCTCCATGTACGCGTGCTCTTGGTGGTGAAGCCTGTACTCATTCTCCACGACTACGTGTGCTTTACTAAATCCCTCTTCAACATTGCCCTTTCTAACACGAGTAGTGAAGGCTATATTAGAGCCTCTCTCCTCGTGTACTAGAACATCTGTTCTCTTCATCGCCTCTAAGGGGTCTAGTACGTATGGTAGCGGCTCGAAATCTACAATTACCTTGTCAGCCGCCATAAACGCCTTCTCGTAGTCAACCGCTACTACTAGAGCAACAACTTCACCCGGATACCTAACTTTTCCCTCAGCTAGTAGAGGCTGATCCGGTATGGCGTACCCAACCTGGTTCTCGCCGGGAATGTCGCGTGAAGTAATTACTTTAACTACTCCGTGAGTTTCAATGGCCTTCTCATAGTCTATTCTTCTAATTCTAGCGTGTGGATAGGGGCTGAGAACTTGCTTAACGAAGAGTGCACTATTAAGAACGTAGTCCACGTAGTAATCCTCAGTGAACATTGCACGCCCGAGAACCTTGTCCAAGGCGTCAACTCTACTTATATCCCTGCCCACGACGATATAGGACTCGGCTGAGAGCCACTTCTCTAAGATCCTGTGCGGATCCTCCAAAAAGACACCATCACTGATTAGACTCTAAGTAGTATAAAACCCTAACCAGCTCTCTGCGAAGAGTATTAAACTTTCAGCTTTAATTACTGTAAGTGAACTCTGCGAGGTGACGACTTCTGAGTAGTCTAGTAGTTAAAAACGGCCTAGTCGTACTATCCAGTGGTATTTACAAGTGGGATATTAAAGTCTCCGAGGGGGTTATCGTAGAGATAGGGCACAGTGTTTCTCATAGCGACGTAGAAGAGGTCATTGATGCGAGTGGACACTACGTTTTCCCAGGCATTATAGACGAGCACGTACACATGAGAGAGCCGGGGCTGGAGTATAAAGACAACTTTGAGCACGGCTCAAGAGCGGCTATTAAGGGGGGTGTTACAACAGTTATAGAACACCCTAATACATTGCCACCTGTGGATAGCGCTGAGAGGCTCCTATTTAAAGCCAGGTTACTTGAGAGTAAAGCCTACGTTGATTTCACCCTTCTAGGTGTACTACACGACTCTAATATTCACGAATTCGAGGACATTGTAGAGGCAGGTGCTGTGGGCTTCAAGGTGTTCATGGGGCCTACCACTGGTAATATCCCGCCTCCATCAGACCCCTCGCTCTACGAGATCATGGTGAAGTCCTCTAAGACAGGTGTTAGAGTGATGTTTCACGCAGAGGACCAGAAACTCGTGGAGTACTTTACTGAGAGAGCTAGGAAAACTGGTGGAGACAGCCCAGAACTACACGTTGAAGCCAGACCGCCTATAGCAGAAGTTTACAGTATTATGAAAATAGCCTCGATAGCAAAGCACACAGGAGGGCATGCACACATAGTACACGTCTCCTCTCAAGAAGCCCTAGAGGCCATTAAGGTGGCGAGAATGTGGGGTGCTGACGTGACCTCTGAGACCTGCCCACACTACCTCCTATTAGACTACGAGGACTACAGGCGGTATGGTGCATTAATCAAAGTTAACCCACCTATTCGAGGAGGAGTTCACAGAGACGCCTTAATGAGAGCCTTGATCTCTGGTTTCATTGACGCCCTGGGGTCGGATCACGCCCCGCACACTCCAGAGGAGAAAAGCAAGTCTATATGGGAAGCCGC
>JAJHQQ010000010.1 GCA_020833245.1 Desulfurococcaceae archaeon | reverse complement strand
ATTTATTAATGATCACAGCGTCGGCCATGTACAAGTTGACTTCACCCGGGTAAGCACTAACTTCTATACCGGGCCTCATCGCGTCAGCGACTACAATTGTGAAATCAGACCTGTAGAATGGCCAGTCGTTGTTTCCTCCATCCCAGATAATCACGTCGTTCTCCCGCTCAACTACGCCGAGAAGCCTCCCGTAGTCAACTCCAGCATACACTCTAAACCCCATTCTCAAGTAAGGCTCATACTCCTCGCGCTCCTCAATCGTCACCTCGTACTTGTCGAGGTCTTCAAGCGTGTGGAACACTTGAACCGAGGCCTTTTCTAAATCACCATACGGCATTGGATGCCTCACAACACCAACTCTGACTCCACGTTTGCTGAGTTCAAGTAAAACCTCCCTCGACACTGTGCTCTTGCCAACGCCCGTCTTAACTCCCAGAACTGAGATCACTGGCTTAGAGCTCTCAATAGAGCTCTCAAATGGACCAATAATTCTAAATGAAACCCCCGACGCTAAGATTCTCGAAAGCACTTGCCCTAGTTCACTGTACAGGAGATCACTGTAGGCTAATACCGCCTCTTCAACTTTATACGCCTTCACCACGTCTTCGAAGAGCTCAAAACTAACTATTGGTATGCCCTCGGGGTACAGTGGGCCGGCTAGCGAAGGCGGGTACCTCCTGCCGGTAATACCGGGTATTTGCGTCTGGAGAAACGCTACTACTCTGTACTCTGGGTTATTTCTAAAACACACGTTAAATACATGGTAATCTCTACCACTAGCACCAATTATTAATACTCTTCTCGGCACAATTAACACCAGGATTAACTAGTAGACTAGGAAAATATAACTATCTCAGCAATACTGCGTGTAGTGTTAAGCAACTAATGCGTGTACGGAGTAAAAGTAATTGATTTTTACTCTTGAAGGCGGAGTTAAGGGAGTGGTTAAGACTAGTCTCCTCCTCTCTTAGCCCTTCTTGACGTTGATTTCTCTAAGAGCTTTTCCATCCTCTCTAGTAGTATCTTTCTCTCAATACTCGCCACGAGCCTCCTCGTTGAGATCACCGCATCTGGGTTGACACTTATACTGTCAATCCCCTCTCTGACAAGGAACTCGACTATCTCTGGGTATACGCTTGGAGCTTGCCCACAGATACTCACAGTAGCACCCTTCTTGTGGGCTCCTCTTATAATCATGCTTATCGCTTTCAGTACTGCGGGATCCCTCTCGTCGAAGTAGCCCATCTCCGCGAGTATATTACTATCTCTATCAGCACCTAGAACTAGTTGTGTTAAGTCATTACTACCAATGCTAAATCCATCCACCAGCTCCGCGAACTCCTCAGCTAGTAGCGCTATGCTTGGAACCTCAGCCATAATCCAGACTTTAAAGTCCTTACTCCTCTTTAACCCTTCCTCCTCCATTATTCTCAGTACTTCTCTAACCTCCCAGAGAGTTCTCACAAACGGCAACATTACCCAGACATTTGTTAAACCAAACTCTTCTCTCACTTTCCTAATAGCTCTGCACTCTAGTCTAAATCCCGGGGCGTAGCCTGGGTGAATGTACCTTGATACTCCTCTCCAGCCTATCATTGGGTTACGCTCATCTGGCTCGTACTTCTCTCCTCCCTTCAGGCCCCTGTACTCGTTTGTCTTAAAGTCACTAAATCTCACGACAACTGGTCTCGGGTATATTGCCTGCGCTACTTTAGCTATTCCCTCAGCCAGCTTGTTTATAAATAGCTCCTCCTGCTTTGTCTCAACGAGGTACATTGGGTGATAGCCAACCCAGTCTGATATCACGAACTCTATTCTCATGAGGCCAATGCCGTCAAATGGGAGGTCTTTGTACTTCTCAATAGCGTCTGGCTCTCCTAGATTCATGTAGATCTTAGTTGCTGTGACAGGGTATAGTGGTAGTAGCTGCTCAGGGCTGATTCCCACAGCGGCTACCACTCCACTTGGAGCCGCTGAAGCGGCCACCTCTACTCTAGGCTTAACCAGGTCTTCTACAACACCCTCATATATAACTCCCCTACCACCATCCACAGTGACTTCCACTCCAGTTGATATTACTTTTGTAGCGTTACCAGTTCCAACAACACAGGGTACACCGAGTTCTCTACTAACTATTGCAGCGTGACTAGTCATTCCACCCTCATCTGTCACGATAGCAGCCGCTTTCTTCATTAGTGGAACCCAGTCTGGATCAGTCATTTTCGTTACGAGTATATCACCCTGCTTAAACTCCATAGCCTCAGGACTCTTAGGGTTAAATAACACCCTAGCGGTGCCTGCAGCCACCCCTGGACTAGCCGGTAGCCCCCTCGCAACGATCTTTGCCTCACTCAGCTTAACAGTCTTCTTAGCCATAGGCGCCGTTACAGCTACAGCCTTCTTTTCCTCTTCCCTAGTCTTCTTTAAACTCCACACAGTTTCCGGCCTAGCCTGGACTATGAAGACGTTCTGCGGATATGGTAAGTCTAAGTCTGCTGCCCACTCAATATCCATGTGTCTACCGTAGTGCTTGTATATAAGCTCACCTAGCTCAGCTAGTCTCTTAACCTCTTCTCTAGTTAGAGAAGGCGCGTCTGGCTTAGCTACCTTGGTTAAAGGCGCTGTTGAAGCTAAGCCGTCCTCTGCTATCCATGCCTGCTTCTCATCGTCCCAGTATAAGTGCACATTTCTCCCTAATGATGGGTCAAAAGTCACCATGAAAGTCTTTCTATTAATCTTTTCCTCTACTACTCTTAGACTACTCCTCTCTACAATGTACTCATCTGGTGTTACTTTACCTCCCACAACTGACTCTCCTAAGCCCCAACTACTCTCTATTACAATAACACTCTCATCTCCAGTTACTGGGTGAAGAGTAAACATTACTCCGGCTGCCTTACTATTCACCATTTTCTGCACTGTAACACTCATATGTGTCTTCTCATGTGGAATACCGTGAGCTACTCTATAGAATGTAGCCCTAGCTGTAAAGAGACTAGCCCAGCACCTCTTAACGTGTTCTACAACTGATTCAGCTCCATATACATTTAAGTAGGTGTCTTGTTGACCTGCAAAACTAGCCTCTGGTAAATCCTCCGCTGTAGCACTACTTCTCACAGCTACACGTAGTTTACTAGGCTCAAGGCCTAGTTTTCTAGCTAACTCATAATAGTACTTTTTAATCTCCTCTTCTACTTCAGGCGGCATTGGCTGCGCTAAAATCATCTCTCTAATTTTCCTCGTTGTCTCCTCGAGCTCTCTAGTATTATTTACATCTAGTTTTCTCAGCATTTCGTATATTTTCTCGCCGAGACCAGTCTTCTCTAGAAAGTACTTGAACGCGTACGCTGTGACGGCAAAGCCTGGTGGGACTGGTATTCCAGCCGCTGCCATTTCACCTAAATTCGCGTTCTTGCCTCCTACAAGAGGTGTGTCTTCTTTTCTAACCTCATCTAGCCATAAAACGAACCTCGTTTCTTTACTACTCAAAGTAAATCACCCTCTAGGCTTATACGTGAGTGCCTTAGGGGGTTATAAATACAATGTAAAGATACATATGTACAGGTATATACCTAGATTACACCTAGATTACTCACTTTGACTTTGATCTCGTGCCCGTTGATCTCCTGATCCCCGCAGATAAGCCGTGCTTTAGAATAGTATAGTAATACCACGCACTCCTCTTTAACCCTCCAATTTTCTCACTTTTAATTGTCTCCATAGCACTGATTTTTCTCTCAAATATTTTCTTTATACCACTGTGACTTAGCTCAAAGAGTGCTACGAGCGTTGCTAATTGTTGTTCAAGAGAATCCCTAATAAGCTCTTTGAAGTAGTCTTCTTTTTCACTGAGAAACCGCAACGTATACTCTCCACGAGCAAACTCCTCAGAGCCAATAATGCGTTTTAACAGTGGAATATTCGTGGACACCCCCTCAATTACGAAGTCATCAAGAGCTCTCTTAAACCTCGATATTGTGAGTATCCTAGTGGGAGCCCACACGGCGATCTTCGCGAGTAAGAGAGCGTGCTTAGCCGTTAGCCTCGTCCCCTCAGCTACACCCGAGTCAACTCTAATACCTAAACCACTAGGCTCCCTGTATTTTGTAATTACACCCTGAGATATTCCCCCTATAAGAGGATTCTCAGCTAGAATACTAGCCCCTATTGAGAAGCCATGCGGCTCAATACTATTTTGCCTTAAGTCTAGCCCACCATATAGTGATATCTCAACTTGCTTCCTGACAATGTCAATTCTAGTGATCATCTCTGTAACAGCGTGCTCAGCGCTAATAGTCGCTTTTACTTCTGATAAGTAGATCCCACGGCTTCTCGTATCAAATAGAAACACAACTACACCTGTGCTCTTGTACTTTAACTGATTAGCAACCGCGAGCGCATACTCTAATAGTCTCTCTCGCTCATTTTGCTTTAAACTAGGAGACGGCGCCTCCTCTACTAGTACACGGTTCTCTCTCTGAATACTACACTCTCTATCGTATAGATGAATGATGTTATCCCCGTCTCCGAGGACCTGCACCTCAATGCACTTTACATGCCCTAAGTACGGTTCAACATATAGCTTTAGCTCTCTCCCTGATGCTTTAGCCTCTTTTTTCACCGAGTTAACTACTTTTTCAACATAGTTATCACTATACACGAGTCCAAAGCTCTCACTATCTCCACTCCTATTGGTCCTTATTACTAATGGATAACCGTGTACTTTTGCAAACTCATAGACATCCTCTGGCTTTTTAACCTCACTCCAGGGTAATGTTGGTACTCCTACTCTTTCACTTACTGTTTTAACAGCAATTCTGTCACCAGCAATCTCTAATATATTAGGTGGGGGTCCTATGAAGATCATGCCGTTCCTCACCACCTCGCGAGCAAACTCTAAGTTTTCGCTGAGAAAACCGTAGCCCGGGTGTACTGCCTCAGCACCCATTTCCACCGCTGCATCTACAATGTCCCCTATATCGTGGTAACTAGATACCTCTCTATCCTCTACGAGGTATTTTCTATGAATAGAGCCCTCATCTTCTTTAGTGTAAATTCCTATAGGCGTGTAGCCGCTCTCAACAAGAGACCTTGCTACTCTAGCCGCTGAGACACCACGATCAGCTATCAATATCCTAGTAGTCATACCAGTCACATTAATTACTCAATTGAGTGCAACTTAGTAACTAGCTTCTAAATGCGGGTTAAAATGATTTGACTCTCATTAACTACTATAGGGCTAATAGTTTACTAAGCTTTAAATACGTGATCTTCGAGTCTCTTAACGAGATCAATGTAGACGTTAATGCTCTTGTTCAGGTCTGTTATCTCAATGTACTCATCTGGCTTGTGAGCAACCCCCACAGTTCCTGGACCATAGGCAACTACTGGTACATTGACTGCTGAGTAGTATCGCAAGTCTAATCCGCCAACACAGATAGCTGTTCTAGGCTCTATAGTGAGAGCACTTCTGATTGACTCTCTTAGTAGCGTGATTACTGGTGAATTCTCTGGTGTATACGCGGGTTCAGACTTCTCAATAAACTCTACTTCTGCTCTCACTCCGAGTTCACTACTCAATTGTTCAACAAGCCTCTTAATCTCCTCTACAACGTCTTCTACGCGCTCCTCGACGATTAACCTCCTATCTACGCTAAACCCTGATACACCGGGAACAATGTTCACTGCGCCAGGTGATAGTAACACACCGCCGGGGTTTATTGTGGGTTTAGCTGCATTGGGGTCCTCGTAGACATACTTACTGAGTCTTCCCTCTAGTACTCTGCGATACTCCTCAATAAACCTGCTTGAGAACCTGATCATTTTCTCAAACGCGTTATCGCCTAGCCATGGTGCTGAGCCGTGAGCTTGTTTACCATAGACTTTAACCATGAACCACACTAGTCCCCTGTGACCATTGTAAATAGTGTCTAAGCCGGAAGGTTCAGCTATCACCGTCCAATCAGGCCTTGAGCCCAGCTCATTTACAACATACCCTGTTCCTGTTAAACCACCAATCTCCTCGTCGGGGACAATGACAGCCTCCACGACTATTCCGGGTTCTCGTGTCTGCGCGTAATATATGATTGTAGCTAAGACAGCGGCAATGCCTCCTTTCATGTCAGTAGAGCCTCTTCCATAGAGCTTCCCGTTCTCAATTACAGGTGTAAAGGGGTCTCTAGACCACCCTTCACCGGGTGGAACCACGTCGTAGTGGCCATTAAATTGAAGTGTGTAATCGCCACTGCCGATTCTCGCGAAGAGAATATACCTAGGCTTCTCTGGGTTATACTTAGAGCGTAAAACCCTCTTTACATATTCACCGGGAACTCTGTGCACTGTTACGTGAACTCCGTAACTAGATAATAATCCCCTATAGTAGTCAATAATAGCCTCGTAGTCTTCTCCGAGAAATGTCCTGTATTTTATACTCTCTGAGAGAATCTTAACAGCAAGCCCATATAGCTCACTCAACTCCAAGACATAACACCCATTAAGCTAGGAGATTCAGGAGTAAAAAGCTCCATGTAAGATACTAAAAAATCAGAAATTACTCAATTTTCTCCACGTGAATTATCTGGACTGGACAGGCATTTGCTGCATCCTGGACACAAGACCCTAGGTCTTCGGGAACTATGCCAACAGCTACATTATCTCCCTCTCTGTACTTCGCAACAATCTGTGTTTTATTATCATCAGGGTTCATCTCGAAGACGTCAGGGCATATTGATACACAGACCATGTCTGATATGCAGTTATCTCTAGGGTCTATTCGAACCCTGTACTTTGCCATATACTTGCACCAGGTCTTGTAGATATGCTGAACTGTGGTTTTTATACTTATTGTTCACCTGATCGGATGGCTCTCTATAGGGTAGGATTTATCAGCTATGCGGGGCCGCTGTCACCTCGTCAGAAACCCAAGGTTCCTCATCACTCACATAAAAAATATAACTGCCTTATTAGCTCTTAAACATTTCCTCGTAGTACATTTTCACGCCCCTAGCTATCATTTCAACTGCTACTCCAGCTATAATTAGAGCCATAAATCTACCGAGAGCCCTCACAGTCGAGGTCTTTAAGTACTTCACGAGCACGTTACTTAAACCGAGTATTCTAAACGAGAGTAAGCAGGCAGCTAAAGCGGCGGCCAAGACGAATACGAGGTTTAGTAAGTCACCTGGCCTCGCCGCGGTGAGCAGTAAGAGCGTGGTTATCGTGCCGGGGCCTATGATCAGGGGTGTCGCAATGGGTACAACAGCGATGTCTCCACTATACATTCTCTTAGTGCGCACTTCTTCTCCGAGCATATCAATAGCTATCACCATTAATATTACTCCACCTCCGACTCTGAGACTAGCAATGGATATGTTAAAGACCTCGAGAATATACTTGCCGAGAAGCGTAAATACGACAACTATGAGAATGCCTGCAAACGTCGCTCTGCGTAAAATAGCCCTCACAGCACTATCGTCAAGACCCTGCGTTAGTGAAATAAAAGTTGGAACCACCGCGAACGGGTTCATTATAGCCAACAACTGTACAAAATACGTAATAAACGTAATTACGTGCTCTAAGACCAAGTAGACCACCTCTCACACTCTCTTAGAGAGGTCGCCAATGTATATACCTTTACCCGGCTCGCCCACTAGTTCTCCCTTTTCAACTATTACATGTCCATTTACAAAGACATGGTATGGTACACCACGTAGCTCAACACCCTCCCAGGGATTCCACTCAACCTTATGGTGGTGACTCCTCGCAGAGATTACTCTACTCCTCCTAGTATCTAGTACAACAATGTCCGCGTGTGACCCCACGCCGAGAGACCCCTTTACGGGGTATACTCCAAGTATTTTAGCAGGGTTCTCGGCTACAACCTCTATAAGCCTTTTAAGCGAGAGCCTTCCCTGGAGAAAACCCAGAGTATACAGTAATGGGATCATGACCTCGAGACTTGGTACACCACTCCACGCACTCCAGACATCTCCCTGCTTCTTATTTAGTGGTGCGGGGGCATTATCACTAGCTAATGTGTCTATAACCCCTTCCGAGAGACCCCGCCACAGCTCCTCTCTGTCCTCCGCGCCTTTCAGCGTGGGGGCTACTTTAACTAGATTACCCAATTTCTCCGCGTCACTCTTCGTAAAGTACAAGTGGTGTGGTGTTACCTCAGCAGTTACTCTGATACCTCTTTGCTTGAGAAATCTTAGTGCTTCAACACCCTCCTTGCTAGACAAGTGAGCAATGTGGACTCTAGCCCCAGTCTCAGCTGCGTAGTAGCAAGCCTTCATGATCGCAGAGGCCTCAGCGTACCCAGACCTACTCTCGTGGTACGCTGCAGGGTCGCTCCTAGCTCTCTGGGACTCCTCGCGAAAATCTATGAGAGACTCGTCCTCAGCGTGGAATACAGCTATGGCGTTGTGATCCGCGATGAGCTTGAGAGCTCTTGGAATAGCCTCGTCTCTAATCGTGAAGGGCCTACACGTAAAGAACTTGAATGTTATAACACCGTGCTCTACTAGGTCTCTAATACACTGGTAATTTCTCTCATTAATAAACCCACCGGTGACACCGTAGTTAACATAACTAGACCTCGTAGCCTCACTTATCTTCAACTTTAATACCTCTAAGTTGTCAACGCTTACTCTGAGGGGCATGTCAATCAGCGTTGTTACACCACCATATAGCGCCGCCAAACTACCACTAGCCCAATCCTCGTGATCAGTGTGCTCAGGGTCGTAGATGTGCGCGTGAAGATCAATACCGCCGGGAATCGCTAAGAAACCCTCACCGTCTACTATAGTCTCCGCAGTAAATTCTCTCTTAGACACCGCCTTTACCGCTCCATCCGCGATCAGCACGTTGCCCTCTACTACATCTCCCTGCCAGTAGAGTTTTACATTTCTAAGTAGAGTGGAATGCATCACAGAAAACACACCTCGTTTTACTAAGCGGTCGCCTCGCTAATCAATATACAGGGCTGGTTTGAGGGGTAGAGCCCTCTCGGCTCTAGGTATGTTCTTGTGTCTAGCCTCCTCCTCCCATAAGACCAGAATGCTTAGTCCCAGCTTACCCTCCATGTATTCCCTAGTAGCAACTAGTACCTCGTACTCCCGCCTACTAGCAGTTTTCGCTATTTTCTCTAATTCCTCCCTATTCATTTTCTTATATGTGTTAAACGCGTCAACAATCTCCATTTCACGGCCCTTCAAGCCGTACTTAGCTCTCATAGTCTCAATAACCGCTTTGAGATCCCAGCCTGCTAGCACTAGTCTCGCTATTTCACGCTTCCACTCTGGTGCGACAATTACGTGAACTCTACTAGCAGGCTTCTTTAAGAGGCTCGAAATCTCCTTGATATCCGACACTATTTTCTCAATGCTATCTACTAGTACAACTAGCTCCTCGTCGATAACCCTTATTTCTGGCCACTTAGATGTAGATAAAAACTCTTTGTACCCTAGCCAGCTATTGATCTCCTCTGTTAAGTGCGGAATTACTGGGTTTAAGAGCGTAATCCAGTCTCTGAGAACATCCCTCACTCCACACACGTATTCTTGGCCTTTAAAGTCCCTGTACTTATCTACTAGAGTTAACGCGTCGAAGAACACGTGTTGAATATACTTCCTTATCTCCATGTTCTCAATCATTTGTGATCCCTTCAGAGAGATCTCGGCGAATTTGCTCTTAAACCACTTAGTGAATAAGTCGTCTCCTACATTGCTACACTTAGCACTAACAGCCTCTTTTGCAATATTAGTGAACCTTATAATGCTGTCGAGTACGCGTGAAACCTCAACTTCGCGCCAGTCGAGAACGCTGTCTAGCTCCGCAGCCCACGCAATGTAAAGCCTGAAGAGGTCGGCCGAGTACTTTGTGACAATGTGTCTTAGTGGAATAACATTACCCTTGCTCTTAGCCATCTTAGCACCCTCCCTAATAACGGTCTCGTTTAGTGAGATTACCCTTGGCCACTGTTCTCTAGGAAATAGCGCAATGTGGTGTAGAATGTAGAATGTGAGGTGATTAGATATGTGTGGTGTCCCAGTGTGTCTTTGATCCACTGGATACCAGTACGTGAACTCTCTCCTCATATCCTCAAGTACCTCTACTGGTATACCACTCTTAGAGGAGACCTCCATCACATCGCCCTTACCGAGAAATACATAGTCAAAGACATCGGGTATAAGCTGGTCTTCGCGGATACCACGCTCCCTAATTATGTGAGCTATAGTGTAAAACGCCATGTATATTGTTGAGTCACTTAGACTCTCAATAATCCAGCCCTGATCCCAGGGTAGCCTAGTTCCAATGCCGCGCTTTCTGGCACATGGCCTCTTCTCAAGCCAGTCTAATACGTCAATGAATTGTTTTGCGTACTTTGATGGAAATATCTGTAGCTCATTTCTCAATAAGACTTCACGCGCGCTTTTCTTAAGCCAGTCTAAGTTGTAGTTGATAAACCACTGACCCTTGATCTTTGCAACTATGATCTTCCCCTTAGCTCTACACCAGGCCTTCCTATTAAGCTCATAGAAGGGTATAGCTGAGCCCTGAGCATACAACTTACTCCTCATTTTCTCTCTTGCTTCTCTAACAGAGAGACCATTAAACTCAGGGTCTTCTACTCTCATAACACCCCTATAGTACTGCTCTCTGTAAACCTCGCTTGTCACATCCTCGAGCCTTGGATCATCCTGTCTCTCTATACCAGCCCTCTTAACAGCCTCTTCTGCATGATGCCCCACTATGCCTGGGACGTCAATTATTTTTACAGGCTCAATTCGACTAACTATTGACTCTTCTAAGCCGTACTCCGCGAGAGCAGCTGAATTCCTCTTTAATTCTACTAGTGCAACGTAATCATAAGGAGCATCACTTGGCTCAGAGTACACTATGCCAGTAGCATTGTCTGGATCAACAAACCTCGCTGGTAGCACTATTAACCTCTGGTTTAAAGCAGAAACCGCGTATTTTCCAATAAACTCCCTGCCAGTAGTGCTCTTAATAACTTTGAGCTCTTCTTCGGGGTATTGGTAAGTGAGCTTTACAAAAGCCTCGCTCGACACTACGTATTTCTCTCCACGCCACTCGAATACAACGTACTCTGCACCTGGATTAACCCAGAGGTTTACTGCGCCAAATAGCGTCTCTGGTCTCAAAGTCGATGCTAGTAAGTACTCTCCTGTATCCTCTAGCTTAAACTTCACAGCAGTGTACTCCAAGATCTCAACGGGATTAACGTCTGCGTCTTGAATATCGTCTTCTCCCTCAGGTTGCTGGTGAAGTAGACAGTATGTGACAATGTGGTCTCCTCTAGCAATGAGACCCTTCTCCATAAGCCTATAGTACTGCCACGTAACGAACCTCTGGTATATTGACTCACCTGTGTGGAATTTCCTCCTCCAGTCTATACTGTAACCAAGCTCTTCAAAGTCTCTCTGAATTCTCTCAGCGAAGAAGACTGCTAGTGTTAATGGATTTTTAAAAGACTCTAACACCTCATCAACTATTGAGTCGTCCTCAATGTATAGTCTTATGTACTCTCTGTACAGTGATCTCGTCTTCTCATCTCCTCTACTAATCATTTCCGAGAACGCGATGATCGGTGTTCCCGTTATGTGAAACGCCATTGGGTAGAGTACGTTAAATCCCCGTAGCCTCTTATACCTAGCTACTATATCCCCAATAGTGTAAGTTCTCCCGTGACCAATGTGTAAGGGGCCATTAGCGTAAGGGTAGGGTACAGTAATGTAGAACTTCTTTAGTCCTTGTACGGGGTTAGCCTCAAATATCCGTGACTCTCTCCACTTGGTCTGCCACTTTCTCTCAATACTTCTAAGCCACTCTAAAAACTCCTGTTTACTCGTGGACATTTCAAGCAACCTAGACAACTACTCTTAACTACGAGACATAAGGTAAATTAAAACTATTTTTGGAGAGTAGTATTATAGCTTAATGTGTTTGAGGGTATTAATTGTGGCTAGACACTGGATTGACGAATTAGCAGATAAGCTCTACGACGCCATGACTAGGAGGAGTAAGAGCATTGTTGTTTTTAATGGAGGTCTCTCAGTCTCCGGTTTGCAACACGTGGGGAGGCTTAGAGGAGAGGTTATTATACCAGAGGTTCTTAGGAGAATACTTGAGAAGCGAGGGTTAAAAGTTAAACAGTATCTCACACTCTACACTCAGGACTCGTGGAAAGCTAAGGAAGCACAAGTTGAGAGGTTTAAAGAGGGTGGTGAAAAGTACGCGGGATGGCCGCTTATCAGAGTCCCAGACCCGGCAGGATGTCACTCAAACTGGGTTGAACACTACTGGAGCGATTTCGGCCCCTTTATAAAGGAATTCACAGACGGCAAAATCGAAGTTGTGACAACCACGGAGCTCTACAAGTCGAGGCTTAAAGAGTTCACAAAGCTCGTGCTAGAGAGTAGAGAGAAGGTTAGAAGCGTGTTAAACAAGTACAGGGGGCGTAAACCATACGAGGAGGGCTGGATACCATTCGAGCCCATATGCGAGAAGTGTGGTAGAATAGACACAACTGAGTGCACGAGAATAGTCGACGAAGAACACGTTGAGTACACTTGTAGAAACTGCGGGCACGTAGGATTATCCTTGATTGAGAGCGGGAAGTTAATGTGGAGAATAGAGTGGGTTGGAGTTTGGTGGTCACTTGGAGTTGACTTTGAGCCATTTGGCAAAGACCACGCAATGCCGGGTGGTAGTAGAGACAGCTGCGTAGACCTCGCAGTAAACGTGTTTAATATAACTCCACCTGAGGGTTTACCATACGAGTGGGTTGAGTGGAGGACTCCAGACGGCAGAGTTGTAGACATGGGGAGCAGTGACTTCCTGGGCTTTACTCCGAGAGATTGGCTTGAAGTAGCACACCCCCACATCTTCAGGTTCCTCGTGCTGAGAACACCCCCTATGAAGAAGCTGAGTGTAAGCCTACACGAGGTTCCACAGTACTACAGCCTCTACTATAAAGCCGAGAGAATCTACTATGGATTAGAGAAGGCGAGTAGTGAAGAGGAGAGAGAGCTATTAGCTAGGAGCTACGAGTTAAGCTATCCACATGGAGACCCTCCACTAAGCCAACCTGAGCAAGTACCCTATTTACACTTAGCTATCTTAGCACAGGTTGTTCCACGTGAGAAGTGGAGTAGTGAGGGCTTAGCGAGATTAAAGGCTAGTGGCCACTTGAGCGATCAGCCAACGGAGTACGGGTTGAAAAGAATCCTCGAAATACTTGTAAAAGCACACACGTGGGTTGAGAAGTATGGTCCTAGCGAAATGAGAGTAGAGCTGATACCGCTAACAGTAGCCGAGAAGATTGCCAGAGAGGTAACAAGTCCTCTAAGTGAGCATTTCAGAGAACTATATGAGCGCCTACGAGCACTAAGTAACTGGAGAGAAGAGGACATTAAAGAAGCCTTTATAGTTGTGACATCTAAACTCGGCGGGGAAAGCAATATTAAGTTATTCTACACGCACCTCTACAGAGTCTTAACGGGGAAAGAGAGTGGCCCGAGGGCTGCGCCTCTACTAGCACTTATCGGTAGAGATCTCAGCTTAAAGTACTTGTCTCTAATAGCTAAGAGTAACGTGTAGGATTGATCTCGATGAGGATCTCAATTATTATTCCAACTTACAATGAGAGAGAAAACATCTTAAAGCTAATCCCGTTAATTGACACTTATCTAAGAGGTCTCTCATACGAGGTCATAGTCGTAGATGATAACAGCCCAGATGGCACTGCCGCTGTAGCCGAGGCTCTCTCAGCTAAGTACCCCATTAGAGTTGTAAAAAGACCAGGTAAAATGGGATTAACATCAGCCATATATGATGGAATTAGGGTTGCAGGCGGCGATGCTGTAGTAGTAATGGATGCTGATCTACAGCACCCACCCTCTCTCCTACCTAGATTAATTAAACGCCTAGAAGAGTGCGATGTCGTCGTTGCCTCTAGGTATGTGAAAGGTGGCGGTGTCAGGGGCCTTAACCCACTGAGATACACTATATCTCTTGGGGCAACCCTCCTTGCACGCTTACTCATAGCGGGTTGTAGGAGAATCAGAGATCCTGTAAGTGGCTTCTTTGCTGCACGGAGAGAAGTGATTACAGCCTGGAAGCCAATAGAGCCGAGAGGCTATAAGGCCCTAGTTGAAGTACTCAGCACGCTGAGATCAAGTAGAGTCTGCGAAGAACCCTACATATTTGAGCGGAGAGCATCAGGGGAGTCAAAGCTAACTAGGCGAGAAATCTTCTCATATATTAAAACCCTGTATAAGTTAAATAAGAGGGGTTTCATGGGACTAGTACTAGGTGGGATTATACTCCTCATAGCGTTAATATATGTGTTAATCTCGCTGTTTAACCCCTGAACTACAGAGTGCATTTTTAAATAATTCTACGAGTTGAGTCAATATAGTGCACTGGTGTGCGTCATCGTGAAGTGGAAGCTCGAGGGACTGTATAACACGCGAGTAGTTGAAGAAACTATTCTTAGTTACTGGGAGGAGAGAAGAATATATATACTAGTAAAGTCAGAGACATCTAAGAATAGCCGCGTATTTAGATTCGTGGATGGCCCCCCATACCCCTCTAGCGACGTGCCTCACGTTGGGACTGCTCTTAACAAGGCACTAAAAGACTCTGTTTTGAGGTTTTGGAGAATGCGAGGTTATAAAATTGTGAGCGATCAGCCTGGTTATGACTGTCACGGTTTACCAATTGAGGTTAAAGTTGAACAACTGCTTGGTGTTAAGTCTAAGAGAGACATTGAATCGAAAATCGGTGTTGAGAACTTCATTGAGCAATGTAGAAGATTCGCACTTTCAAACGCAAAGGCTATGACTAAGTGGTTTAAAGAGCTAGGAGTATTCATGGACTGGGATAACCCGTACTACACAATAACAAACGACTACATTAGCGCAGCGTGGTGGCTTGTTAAGAGAGCTGATGAGCTAGGACTACTAGACATAGAGCACAGGGTTGTGTACTGGTGCCCTCGCTGCTCAACAACACTAGCAGAGTACGAGGTTGAGTATCACGAAGTTGAGGATCCCAGTATTTACGTTAAGTTCCCGGTGAAAGAGGAGCCAGGCACTCACCTAGTTATTTGGACTACAACTCCGTGGACTCTTCCCGCTAATGTGTTCGTAATGGCCCACCCAGACGAGGTCTACGTTAAACTACGCGTTAGCGGTGAAAAGTGGATTATTGCTAAGCAGAGACTCAAGGCGTTTGTTGAGGACTGTGGTGTAAAGAACTACGAGGTTATAGAGGAGATCAGAGGAGAGGATCTCACTAAGTACACATATACTCACCCACTAGGAGACATTATTCCACTACAGGAGAAGCTCGAAAAATACCACAGGGTTCTACTCAGTAGAGAACACGTGACAATGTATGAGGGCACAGGCCTAGTTCACGGTGCGCCTGGACACGGATTTGAAGACTACGAAGTCGCCGTGAGAAACAATATGTATGAGACCATTGTCTCCCCGGTAGATGATGAGGGAAAATTCACTAGTGAAGCAGGCTTTATCGCAGGCCTTTACGTGAGAGACGCTAACATAGAGATCATCAATGAGCTGAGGAGGCGGGGCTACTTAATACACAGTGGTCTAATTAAACACCGATACCCAGTATGCTGGAGATGCAAGTCCCCCGTTGTACTCCGCGCCACGAGGCAGTGGGTAATAAAAGTAACTAGGCTTAAAGAGAAACTCCTAGAGGAGGCTTCTCAAGTCACTTGGATACCCCCATGGGCTCTCACAAGGCTTGAAAACATTCTTGAAAACCTCCAAGACTGGGTTATATCGAGGCAACGCTACTGGGGTACTCCACTCCCAGTGTGGCTGTGTCCAAATAGTCACAGAGTAGTTGTAGGGAGTGTAGAAGAGCTCGCTAAGTACGCTGGTTACACACCACAAGACCTGCACAAACCGTGGATTGATAAAGTAACGTTTAAATGCCCTTACTGTGGCCTTGAGATGAGAAGAGTCCCCGATGTCATCGACGTGTGGTTAGATAGTGGTGTTGCATTTTACGCTTCACGTGGACACCCCGAGAAAATGAGCGCTGAGGAGGCAATAGTAGACTTCATTGTAGAGGGCTCTGACCAGATCAGGGGCTGGTTCTTCTCGCTACTGAGATCAGGTGTGCTAGTCTACGGGAGGGCGCCGTATAGAGTTGTACTAGTACACGGCTTCATGCTGGACGAGAAAGGGCGAGAAATGCATAAGAGTCTGGGGAACTACGTTGGAACAGACGAGGTAATTGAGAAAGTGGGCCGCGACCCGCTCAGACTGTGGCTCCTCTCGAACACACTGTGGGAAGACGTCAAGTTCTCTTGGAGAGAGCTCGAAGAGGCACGTCGCGACCTCTCAGTACTGTGGAGTGTGAGCGTGTTTGCGAAGACCTACATGGAGTTAGACGGCTTTGACCCGCGCAAACACAACTTGGATACATACAGAGGGGCTCTACGAGCAGAGGACAAGTGGATTCTTAGTAGAGTAAACAGCCTAGTGAGAGAGGTTACTAGGCACATGGAGTCCTATAGGGTTCACGAGGCCGTGAAGCTAATTAGGGCTTTCATAGTTGAAGATCTGAGCCACTGGTATGTGAGGCTAATAAGGCCTCGTGTCTGGGTTGAGGAAAACGTAGTGGACAAAATGGCCGCCTACGCTACTCTCTTCTACGTTCTCGACAGGCTCTTGAGACTACTAGCACCCATAACCCCGCTAATTACAGAGTACATTTACCAGGCCCTCTACAGAGACTACTACGAGAAGCCGAGCATACACTTACTCGAATACCCCGAGCCTGATGAGGGTCTAATGAACAGTGAGCTAGAGAAAGACATGGACCTAGTGCGTGAAGTATACAGCGCAGTAGCCGGCGCCAGAATGAAGGCGGGACTAAAGCTTCGCCAGCCAGTAAGGAGAGTAGTAATATACTCGAGTAGCCCGTGGGTGTCAGAAGCCCTCAAGAACCTGTCTGAAGTAGCTAAATTCGCGTGTAACACTAGGCACTTTGAAATAGTAGAAACCAGTAGAATAGAGGAGATTAGAAAGTACAGAGTAAAGCCCAACTACAAGTCACTGGGACCACGGTACCGTAAACTAATGGGAGAGATCACTAGGCACGTAGAGGAGAATAGCGACACAGTAGCGAGGAGTATTCTCTCAAGCGGAGTTTACAAGTTTACAGTTAATGGCGTTGAAGTAGTAATCACTAAGGACGACGTTGAGATCGCCCCCTTCTACCCCGAGGAGTATGCTGTTAGTGACTTCAAGTACGGGGTCGTAGCCGTGGACACGAAGATCTCCGAGGAGGAGTTAGCAGAGGGGTTAGCTAGAGATGTAATTAGGAGAATACAAGTTATGAGGAAAATGCTGAATTTACCTCTCACAGCTAGAATAACCGCTATTATCGTGGCTCCAGGCGACAAGGTGCATTTACTCAACTCTAAGAGAGAGTACATCATGAGTGAGACCAGGTGCATTAATCTCCTAGTCACAAGTGATCAGGCGCGAATAGGTGAACTGGGAGGTCTCGTAGAGAAGTGGGATATTAACGACGAGGAGTACACTATTGAGGTGAAACCCTCTGATTGAGGGCGCCTACTGGAAGCTCGTTGAAAAAGCGTCGTCTATACTGCAAAACAGCTACGCTCCCTACAGCAATATTCACGTAGCCTCCGCTGTCTTATGCGAGAATGGAGAAGTATACGTAGGTGTAAACGTCGAGAACGCGAGTTACGGGCTAACGATCTGTGCTGAGAGAGCCGCGATAGCCTCTATGATTACTAGTGGCTGCAGAAAACCACTAGTAGTAGCAGTAGTTTCGGACACAGAAAAGCCCATACCACCGTGTGGTGCTTGTAGACAAGTCATAGCAGAGTTTAACCCTAATGCCACCCTAGTAATGTATAGTTTAAAGAGCGGGGAAATGATTATTAAGAGCCTCTCTGAGCTCTTTCCACATCCTTTTCGCATTTAACTCTCATTCCTCACCTAGTATATTTCGAATAGTAATGTAGCTATCGTGAAGTAAACAGTTACTGTGGTAATATCTGCTATTGTCGTTATTACCGGCGCTGAGGCCATAGCGGGGTCAACGTGGAGTTTAACTAGTAGTATTGGAAATGCTGACCCCACTATATCAGCTACATAGCACGAAGTTATGAGGGCCAGTGACACGGTTAGCGCTACTCTAATTGAAATTACTATGTCCTGTAGTGCGATGAAAGTTATTGTAAACCCTATTGCGAAGCTTACCGGCGCTAAGATCGTGAGCATGAGTGTAGAAGTGAGGAATTCTTTTACGAGTATCATTGCAATATCTCTCTTAGAGAGCTTAATCTCACCTGTAACTAGCCCCCTGATTATTATAGCGGATGACTGAGCACCTATATTACCTGAGTTATCAGCTAACATTGGCATAAAAGCGGCGAGAATAGCAAGTCTCTCAATAATATTCTCAAAAGTCGCCACTATGCTGCCTGTTATAGCGTTCATTAAATACAAGTACACAAGTACAGGTGCCCGCTTAAGCGCCAATTTAAGAGGGCTTTCAACAACATAGCTTCCCCTTATGGCCTCTGCAATACCAGCGTACTTTAAGAGGTCTTCAGTATACTCGCTGGATATAACGTCGAGGAGGTCGTCTAGAGTGACTATACCCATAAATCTACCATCGAGATCTACTACTGGAACCTCGAGGAGATCATACTGAATCGCTAGCTTAGCGGCCACTTCGCGGTCGGCAAATGGGTGAATAGTGACTTTTACTGGCTGAGTACACTTTGAGACCTTTACTTCGCGAGGCTTTATTAGCAGAGTCTTCACATCTGTGTATCCTTGTAGTATGCCTTTCTCGTCTACTATGTATATGAAGTAGTGAGATTCGTAAACACCTTGCTTGGACTTCTGAATGTACGCGTCGAGAACCTCTCCAACAGTCATATCGCCTTGAAACACTGGAACCATCGTGGTCATTACTCCGCCCACGCTCTCCGCTGGGAACTTCATTAGTGAGGCAACGAGCTGCGCGTAGTCTCTCGGTAAAAGCCTCAAGATCTCAACTCGCGCCCTCGACGGAGCCTTCGAAATGAAGTCCGCGACTTCGTCCACGGGTAACTTAACGAGGACTCTAGCTATGTCGTCAAGGCCCTTAACGGCCACTATTTCACTTATAATCTCCGCTGGTAACTTAGCGAGCTCGTCACCAATTCTATCCGGGCTCATTGCACTTAGTATTTTAATTCTGTGCTCGTCCTTTAAGCGGAGAATTACGCTGACTATTTCGTGCTGTGGAAGAGTATCTAGCAGAGATAGCGCTTCACTAACTTTATCTTGATCTAGTAGCTCAGCCACTCTCTCAACTATCTCTACATTCCCCATACCGCAGTCTCCTCTACTGAGTAATAACGCTTAGTAGTGATTTAAAGTAGTAGAGGCGCGCAGACATTATAACTAAGTTATAAGCCCCTAAACGACGTAAAAATTTACCGGGAGTACGCACTAGCTAGTTTAGTAGCGGTGAATAGCAAGTGAACAGTCTACTACGTATTAGAGACCTCAGCGTGGCGGTAGGAGGCAGAGTAATTGTAAAGAGTGCTAGTCTTACTCTAAAAGAGAACACCGTGCTGTTCTTGCTGGGCCCAAATGGTAGTGGAAAATCTACACTGCTAAAGGCAATAGTGGGGTATCCTGGCTTAGAGGTTCTCATGGGCAGTATTGTCTACGAGGAAGAGGACATAACGAGTAAGCCCATGGAGTATAGGGTTTCACGGGGATTAACGCTTGCTCATCAAATACCCCCAAAACTGACAGGTGTGCGTATACGTCAGCTACTAGAAGCTATTTGTAAGAGGACAAATTGCGACCCACTCGAAGTAGCCGGAGATCTCGAAATTAAACACCTACTCGACAGGGAGTTTGGTAAGGGTTTCTCTGGGGGAGAGCTTAAGAGGGCTGAAATCGCTATGCTCTTAGCCCAGAGGCCTAAACTACCCCTAATAGACGAGCCTGATAGCGGTGTAGACGTAGACTCTATTGAGGTCATCGCGAGCGCGATCAGGAAAATAATTAGCAACACGAGCTCGAAGTCGGCTATTATAGTGACTCACAGTGCTCAGATCTCAAAGTACATTACTCCAACTGAAACGTGCATTATGATTTCTGGCGAAGTAAAGACCTGTAGTGGCCCTGAACTCCTAGGCGAGGTGTTTGAACATGGGTTTAGAGAGCTGGTTAGAGAGTATAAGAGAGCGGGCTAAAAGCGCTCTCACTAAGCCAGCAGCTTACGGAGCTGATATTGATATCTCTGAGTACTTAAAGCCAGCTACCGGTGAACCCAGACTAGATACTGAGAGAACAAGCGAAGTCGGCGTCGACTTCTCAGCTAGGGCTTACTACACGCAAGTAGATCAAGCGTACTTTAGGTATCTCAGTAAAATACCCGGTATTGAGGTTAAGCGTATAGAGGACTTCATTGAGGAGAACCCCGATGAGGCTAGAGAATACGCGTGGAAATTAATAGACCCAGCAACAGATAAGTACA
>JAJHQQ010000009.1 GCA_020833245.1 Desulfurococcaceae archaeon | reverse complement strand
GTCTGAGAGAAGTCGAGGTGTTTAAGAGGTATGGAAGCGTCATAACTGTGGCTGTACACTCGTCTCCCAAGACGAGATTTGAGCGCTTATTGAGGAGAAAGAGACCGGGTGACCCATCCACGTATGAAGAGTTCTACGAGAGAGACATGACAGAGTTGCGTTTCGGCCTCGGCGACGTTATCGCGCTAGCTGACTACGTAGTGGTCAACGAGGGGGATATTGAAGAGGCCAAGGCAAAATCCAGAGAGATCTTTATGAAAATACTTAAAGAGGTAGAGAACAGTGATAAGGGTAGTTGTTGAGGCGGAGGTAAGGCCTACAGAGAGCGAGGATAAAGTTAAAAGAGCAGTACTCGCCATTATTAAACCCAGCAAAATCAACACTGAGGAGCTCTACGGTGGATTTAAATTAATTAGAGCAGAGTGTAGTAGTCTAGAGTGCCTAGAGCCTCTGAGGAATGTAGTTAGAAAACAGCAAGTTGAACCAGCACTTAAAACCTACTTGTTGAAATACAAGCAGGCTACTAGACTAGTACTCTTACTTCATAAACAAGCCGCTTACGTTGAAAAGCTCTCACTAATTGACAGCGAGAGGGAATCTCCGCTCGGCCCCATAAAGCTTGAAATAGAGTGCTCTAGTGAAGGAGAACTCAATGAAGTTGTAAAGTACCTGACGGGGACTCAGACTAACTACTAAGTAGCTAAATTACAGTGCCAATATCAACTTGTCTGTAGCCACAACCGTGTTCCTGAACACTCGATACGCGTCTACAAAGACTTCTTCATCACCGTGTCTAGCACTAATATGGAATAAAACAAGTAGTTTTGCCCCGGATTTCAGCGCTATTTGGGCTGCATCAAAAGCCGTTGAGTGTTTTTGCTCGTGGGCCTCCTTACTGTAAATACTTGTAAAGGTTGCCTCGTGAATTAAAACGTCAACCCCCTTACAGTTCTCGATCACACTTGTACACGGCACTGTATCACCAGTGTAGCACAAAGTCTTCTTACCAATAGTTAAGTGAATTCCATACGCCTCTACTCCGTGGTCTACGGGAAACCACTTTACTTTTACTTTTGAATCCTCGTACAGGGTATTAGTGTGCATGTCGCGTAGCTCTACTTTAAACCCAGGTCTAATAAACCCGGTTTTAAATAGTGCTTCTAGTACTTCGCGAAGGCTCCTCGGCACTGTAATTACAAGTGGTTCTTTTCTGTCCGAGAGAGTCATTGACTGTAATAGTCCAGGTAACCCGAGATAGTGGTCTCCGTGTCCGTGAGTTATAAATACTACTTTTACTTTTAGCGGACTTAAACCAGCCTTAAACATTCTAGCCTGGCAGCCCTCTCCAGGATCAATCAAGTAGATGTCCGAGTCCACTTTGATCGCTATGCAGGGAAGCGACCTCACTATGGGCATAGCCGCGCCCGTACCCAGGAAGAAAATCCTAGTATTCAAATCCACTTCACCACGTTAATTACTCTAACTAGTGAACTATGCACGTAGTCGTAATACCTCTCAGTAACCCTTAAACCGTGATCATGTACTACCTCGTCAACGTAGTCCTCTAGCCAGTGTGGAGCCATGAACACCGCGAAGCCCCTCCTCGACAAGTACTCAGAAAGCTTCTCCACAAAGGCCCTATATAGGTTTTTAATCTCCACGCCGTGAGTACTAGCCCCTCTCCCATACGGTAAGTCCGTGGCGACGTGATCTACTTCTCTATATGTCAGCGTAGTGGAGTCCCCGTGTACTACTACACTGTTAGCTCTAAAGAAAAACACGTTATCTCTCATACCGCGGACAATGGCACCGTCTAGATCTACTCCTATAGCTCTTATACCCATAGACCACGCCTCAGTGAGAACAACGCCTGTTCCAGCAAACGGGTCGAGTATAAGGCTACCTCTACTAGCCCTAGACAAGTTAACTAGTACACGCGCTATATCCGGGGTTAACTCTATACTCCTCTTAAAGGGCTTAATGCGCGCTCTCTCTTCGAGTAGTTTGGATTTAACAGTATACTTCTTGACGCCGAGGAGAGCCAGCCCACTCGAGAAAATTAACCTGTACTCTACACCGCTCTTGGCACTCTGCTTAAATCCACCAGCCTCCAGGAATAGTTTAACAGCGTTATTGCTCACAGTAGATTTAAAGACAGACACGTGAACTCTCTTCTCGTTAACAATACTCGCAGCGCTCTTCGCACTACTACTAGAGTAGGCGTCGAAGACTCCCAGCAAGACACCGGCTTCTTTCAAGTACCCGGCTCTACTCATTATGCTCTCAGCAAGGTCTACGCTATCAACGCTACTCGTGATGCATATCATTGTATAGCACTTAATACTAGTATTAGCCCCTAGGGCTTCAAGTAGTGCTCGAAGCTCTCCTCTAGCTAAGTGCTCGTTATCTCCTCGTAGAGTAAAGTACAGTGTAGTCACTACTTAAATACCCAGTAGTCTCTTTAACTCTGCAGAGATCTTATTAGTAATATCCACGTACTCTAGTAGTGGGTGTGCGTGCTTAGTGCTCAGTGTATTTGCTAGTAGAATTCTATAAGCACCCGACTCTTCAAGTCTCCTCACAGCTTCGCCTACTAGTAGTCCATGTGTAGCGGCAATGACAACTCTCCTAGCACCCTTACTGAGGATTATTCTAGTAGCTTCCGCGACCGTGCCACCCGTGCTTATAATGTCGTCTACTAGCAGGACATCTCTCCCAGAAATACTGATCTCTCGTGGAACATAGCTCACCTCGCCGGTAATCCTGTCTCTCTGCTTAACTAAGAAGTCGCAGTTTAGTCCATGTGCCCTCGCGGCGTAACAGGCTCTCTCTAAAGCACCTTTATCTGGCGCTATTACTACTGGGTTGTCTAGGTAGTTTAGTGCTCTAGCAACTAGTAGATCTGAGACTAGAATGTTGACGGCTTTATCCTGAAAAGGCTCTAATACGCGTGTACTGTGAACATCTACCGTTACCAGTTGCCCCGCCCCTGCGGATTTAAGTAGCCAAGTGACAAGGCCGCCTGAAACAGGCTCACCGGGCAAAAACATCTTATCCTGCCTCGCGTACGCGAGATATGGTATAACAGCTGTAATGCCGACAGCGCCAGCTCTCCGAGCAGCGTCAATAGCGAGCAGCGTTTTAAGTAAAGCCTTCTCCTGCCTTGGATAAGTAGTTGAGAATAATACTACGTTATTCGACTTGACTCTTTCGGGTTCAAGTATTCTCACGTAGAGCTCTCCATCAGGAAACTCCTTCTCGTGTACATGGATTACTTCTAGTCCAAGCTTTAACGCCACTTCTAAGCCGGCAGGGTACTCGCTTAAAATAATTGCTACGTGCACTCGTAGACACCACAGGATATATTGGGACTTATAGGTAAATAGTGTTTCGAGGGAGTTAAGTAGTGTCCGAGTTTAAACTTAGGGCATTTGACACTAAGAGACCAGGTGTGAAGTCAGCAGTGCTCTGGGTTAGTCTTGGAGATGGGAGAGTGCGCTGTGATCTCTGCTATAGGAGGTGTATTATTGTACCAGGGGCTTTTGGCGCCTGCGGAGTGCGCTACAACTACAATGGTCAGCTCTACACTGTAGTATACGGTATATTGACGGCGGCGAACGCTGATCCAATAGAGAAAAAGCCCCTTATGCATTTTCACCCGGGAGCTTCGGTCTTCTCGATTTCGACAGCTGGCTGTAATTTCTACTGCAAGTTCTGCATTAACTGGGTGCTCAGCCAGAGCAGGAGAGACAGAGTTTACGGTGAGCCCTGGGAACCAGAGGACGTTGTCGAGGCTGCTAAGCGGAGTGGTTGTCACGGTATAAGCTACACTTACAATGAGCCTACCGTGTTCTACGAGTTCTTCTACGACACGGCTAAACTCGCTAAGAAAGAGGGTTTATTTAACACTATTGTTACTAATGGCTACATGACACCCGAGGCTATTCGCGAGTTAGGGGGACTCGTAGACGCGGCAACAGTTGACTTTAAGGGCTGTGGCAACGTAGAGTTCTACAGGAAGTACATGGGTGTACCAGACCCCTCTCCAATATTCGAGAGCATTATGGAAATGAAGAGACAAGGCTGGTGGATAGAGATCACAAATCTAGTCGTACCCGAAGTGGGAGATAAGCGTGAAGACGTAGAGAAGCTCGCTAAGTGGGTGGTTGAGAACCTCGGACCCGAAACTCCATTTCACCTATTGAGATTCCACCCAGACTACCTACTACAAGACCTCCCCTCTACACCTGTTAAAACACTAGAGGAACTAGCAGATGTAGCGTTGAAGTGTGGTCTTAAACACGTGTATATTGGTAACGTGTGGGGCCACGAGTTAGAGAACACTTATTGCCCTAGTTGCGGTGAGCTAGTAGTTGAGAGAAAGGGGTTCTTTATTACTAAGTGGCGTTTAAGGAACGGCTTTACGTGCCCAAAGTGTGAGTATAGGCTTAACTTCCGCGGAGAGTTTCACGGTTCAAGTTACAGGTCTCTATTCTGGTGGTAGCTGTGCCGTACTTTATCATCGTGCTGGGAACAGCTGGTAGTGGTAAAACCTCTCTTACAAGTGTACTTCAGACTTACCTCGTAAGCCACCAGCTAGACGCTATTACAGTTAACTTGGATCCAGCTGTTGAGAGCCTACCCTATAAGCCCGATATCGATGTGAGAGACTACGTTGACGCTAGGGAAATAATGAGGAAAACCGGGCTGGGCCCTAATGGATCACTAATAGCGTCAATAGACATGCTCATAACTAATATTAGTGACCTCAAAGAGGAAATAGACTCGTATAGAGCTAACTACGTAATACTAGACACTCCAGGCCAAATGGAGATCTTCGCTTTCAGGCCCACAGGGCCACTAGTTCTAGAGTCAATCGTGGGAGACCACAAGGTCGCCGCACTCTTCTTAACAGATATAACATATGCTACTAGGCCTTCAAGCCTCTTCTCAGCACTACTCCTCGCAGCCTCAACTCACTTTAGGCTAAAGTACCCGCAAGTCAATGTTCTCACTAAAATAGACTTGCTGCCCAGAGAGGAGGTAGAGAAAATCCTAGCAATGCTCGGAGACCCAGAGCAACTAGTCAGCGGCATTAGTAGTGAGCACGACCTCAGACTACTCTGGGATCCAGGCGACGTGGAGTACATAGCAGAGAAGCTCACAATATTCGAGACAATACCGGTATCAAACACAACGGGAGAGGGCTTTGACGACCTCTACGCAAGCATACAGCGCATAGTAGCGGGAGGCGAAGACTACTACACCGAGGAGCCAAACCCCGTACTCTAAAGAACACTGTGAAACAACATTCCAGTGAAGGAGTAGGTGAGGAGAAAGCCCCCTAGATGCAACAAATAAACATGAACTAATGAGAATGAGCATCTAGGGACAAACGAAATATGAAAAAGCTCTGGATGGTGTTGGCGATTGTGTTTGAGGCGGCCACTTAGGTACAATATGGTCAACTATGTCCTTGGGCGTTCACGCCTTATCAAGCGGCATGCCAATCGTATATATTTCCGTAACTCGTAAATAGTCTGCAAATACTATCCCAGCTATCAGAGTATTGTTAGTAATCGAATTCCTATATAGTGCACTGGGTTATCTCATCAAAGTATATTCCGGCGAGGCAGATCGCGTCGAATAGGATAGATGTGTAATTGCCAAATGCAATGTATCCTCCTCTACCTCCACGTGCTTTGTGCAGTTCACGGATAACCGCTAAGAACTCCTCTCGCGTAGTATTATCCCCTATAATCCTTGCAATCCACTTACCACTGAATACTACTATAAACGCGTCACTTAGATTACCCGGTGAGGTGTCCTTGAAGTATAAGTAGTGATCAATTCCAACTCTCTCAAAGAGCGTGTAATTAACTCTAGGCACAACAGCTAGTGTTAAGTTGTCATCTCCAATAAATACAACTCTCCGAACATTGAGCTCCTGACTAGCGTGAGCAATTACTTGGAAACTACGAGGAGAATTCACAACTAGTGGTGATACCAGGGTTGGTGCCAGAGAGAACTATTACTAGTATTGTTTAGTACCTCATCACCTGGGAAGCCCCTATTAACAGTAGGGCCCTATAATAACTATACCTCTACCCGCTACTTATATGTTGTCGAAGAACTACTAACTACTAGTGCATTTCTGTATAATTTCCTCCACGACTCGTGGTAGATCTCTGTAGCTTTCAACTTTAATAAACTCAACACCTACTTCTCTAGCCGCCTTCTCATCGTAGACTGTATCCCCTATGAAGACTACTCTGCCCGTGTACTTCTCTATAATGTACCTTAACTGGTCAGCTCTAATTGGAGTGTAATCTCTAGTTACGAGTTCTCCTGTTATACTCAGTAATCCAAGCTTTTCAAGTACTATTCTAGCTGTCTTATAGCTCCTAGTAGTCACGACTACTACTCTCAGCCCGGATTTAACTGCTCTCCTAATAGTCTCCGCATTCACCTCTAAGTCAGCTGTATTCAGCCTACTTGTAGACTCTAGTTCTGCTTCCTCAATAACCCCCCACGCCTCTCTCTTCAATGACTCATCTATTCTGAGCCTGTGGAGAGACTCTCCAAGCGGCTTTAAAGGATCATTAACACCTAGTACTCTTCTCACTTTCCTCCTAAGCTCTTCGAAGTCGACTAGTACTGGTATTAGTGTGCCGTCGATGTCTACTACAAGTGTGCAGTTCAACTACATCACAATTTTAGTTTACTCAATAATGTTTACTTTTGGCTCTGGCTTTAAGTTGACTCGCACTTCGTTCTCGTAAACGTAGCCTATTAGCATTGCCTCGGTGTTGTAAGCGTATAGTATTTTACCGTCTCTGTCTACTGCTATAAAGCCCATAGTGTTTAAGCCCGCAACTCTATTAACGTACTCAACAACGCTACTCAGCGCTCTCGACGCGTCCCTGTACTTATTGTACTCGAGGCTCAGTCTTAAACAAGGCATAGTCCTAATAATGTACTCTCCAATACCAGTAGCACTACAAGCCACACTACTATCAGCGTAAAATCCAGCTCCGTGTATAGGTGTATCTCCAACTCTACCGGGCAGTTTAAGTGTAACTCCACCAGTACTAGTAGCGGTGGCTAACACGTTACTATCATCTAACGCCACAGCACCTACAGTGTCGTAAACACCCAGCACGCTACCTACTAGCTTAGAGTATACGCCCTCCTGTATGAAGCGATGTATCGCCTTGTAGTAGGAATCCGAGATCTCCTCGTTGAGGAGCTTTCTTAGAGTTTCCCTATACCTCTCAACTACGTGAACGGGGGGTGGCGGTAGTGGCGGCAACCCGTATAGGAGCGCTAACTTATCAGCATTCTCCCCTACGAGTAGGACATGGGGGGTTTTCTCAGCAACTATTCTAGCTAGTAAAATAGGGTTACGAGTAGACTTTACACCTGCAACTGCGCCGAGGAGGCCTGTAGAAGCCGCTACGCCAGCGTCTAGCTCCCTCTCACCTAGGAGATTGAGAGTTGAACCGTAGCCCGCATTTAAGTAACCAGAGTTCTCCATGCAGACAACCGCCTCAGTCACCGCGTCGAGAGCACTATTACGCTCACTGAGAACTCTCCACGCGCGCTCAGTGCAGTTTTTTACTACTTCAGACGCCTTCTCCGCTAATTGGCCAAGTCTCCACGCACCAGCCCCACCATGTAAAATAAGGGCCCTAACCATTCATAGTCACCGCAGAGTAGTAGATAAATACTAGAAGTATAAAAGCTAAGTTTAGGTCCGACTAGGGATTATAATAGGTGTATGTGGTTTGAGCAGTGCCCAGAGCGAGCTCGAAGCCGTGATTAAGTCTATTAAATTCAAGAAAATGAGCGCTATACCCCTGATCATACCTGGACTCTTCGCGGCTGTATCACTAGCTTTGATCACGGCTAGCCTACGAGAATTAATTAATCTACTTGCAGCAAGCACGAGTTCACCTAGTACTGAGATAACGCCGGAGTATATTCTCTGGAGCCAGGTCTTAGTGTGGGGAGTTATACTGTACTTCGCGTACCTAATAGCCTCCACTATAGCTGTGTACAGTGCTCTCGGGAGAATTAGAGAACACATATACAACAGCGCGCTGACAACATATTACTACGCTCGCGGGGTAGACTACGTGGGGTCTCTTTACTATTTGAGAGACATGTTAAATAGGAGTAGTCTCCCAGCACCCATAACCGGGTTACTCATAACACTACTCACAGGCGGCTTAGCCTACCCGGTAATAATCTGCTTTGCGGAAAAAGCTACTAGAACACACGCATCTATAGAGGAAGAGGCCTTCTTTAAGAAAGCCTCTACACGGCCATATAGGGCCTCCGCTATGGTTGCGGAGATAGCTATTGCTTTGTTAACACTTGGTGCCTACACAGCTTACACCGGCTATAGGTTAACTAGAACGCTCAACAGGCATGTCGATACTATTCACTCTAAACACCCAGAGCCACCAAGCACACCTCCTCATGTCACCCCCGAGCCAGGTTCTTGGCTAGCTACTGGCAGCGTGGCCGCAATTATGCTGGCCTTCTCAGCCGTGGCCGCTGTACTAGCCTATTTAGGCTTTTACTACTCTCCACAATTGGCTTTTGGACTATTACTCAGCGCGCTTATTTCAAAGAGATCGGAGAAGAGCGTTTTAAGCAATATTGGAGCCGGATATCTACTACTAGTTGTACTTCTAGTCTGCGGTTTCGTCACTGGGTATTTAGGGCACAGTCTCTACAAGAACTTATATGGTGATATATCGAGTTTAAGTAAATTAGTGTCGTACCTCGACGTGAGGGGACTTGTAGTATTTATATTTACAAATAACGCGGCGATATCGGTCTCTTCAATTATACCATACATTGGCGGGGTCTTCTTAGCTCAAGGCACATATAATGCTGGCTTAGCGCTAGGAGTGATCTCCGCTCTCAGAGGGGTTCACCCAGCTGAGGCGCTCGAAATACTCATATATCCCCATGCAATCCCGGAATTAATTGGCTACTCGACTCTACTCTCAGCTTCTTCTAGGTTCGGCCGCTGGAGAGTATTCACCGTGATAGTCCTAATAGGACTGATAGTGCTACTCGCCGCAGCTATAATTGAGACAGCACTCATAGTTCACGAGGGTGCTATTACATTTGAAAACATTGTAAGTATAGCTAGGAGACTAGTAGAGTGAGAACTAAACATGGTCTTCGAGAACGCTTTGAAGAACATGTCTCTGAGCTTCTAGAAGTACACTTGGAGAGTTAACAGCTAGTGCTAGTGCACCGTATAGTCCAACATCGTCGCCTAGCCTAGTTGGCTTAATAATAGGCATTTCTGTGACAATATTTCTCCTCACCAGTGCAATAACAGGATCTAATAGAACATCCACGTTGTTTAAAAATACTCCTCCACCAATAATCACTACCTCTGGATCATAGGTATTTATAACAGAGGCTAATCCAGCAGCAGTAGCTTTAATGTAGAGGTCTACGACGAGCTTACTCAGCGAGTCACCGCGCCTATAGTACTCAAATACAACTTTAGCATCCACAAGCACCCCTTTACGGAGGGCTTCAGCGAGCTCTGAGCTCAGGCCGTATTTCTCGGCGAGATACCTCGCTACTCGAGGCAAGTTGCCGCCACCCGCATAAGCCTCCCAGTGTCCGCGTCCTCCACAATTACATTCTAATTCGCTGTCAAAGTCTACGACGATGTGTCCAGCCTCGTGAGCATTACCCATTTTACCTATAAGCAAGTTGCCGTCTACAACTACGCCACAACCCACACCTGTACTTAGTGTTACGTACACTGCATTCTTGTACCCCTTGGCGTCACCGTAGTGAACCTCGCCCCAAACGGCTGCGACGGCGTCGTTGGCCACTATAACAGGTCTCTTAAGCCCTCTAGCTAGTGGTCTGAGTAGTTCAAAGTTTCTCAGTGGGAGATTCGGCGTGTTAACTACACGGCCTTCCTTAATGTTAAGCGGGCCTATAGTTGCAACACCGATCGACTTCACGTGCTCTAGTTCACTACTCCACTTGGTCCTGGCAGCTCTAATAATAGACTCGGCAACTACTAGCTCGCCTCCTACTCGAGGAGTAGAGTAGACTTGCTTGTCGACTATTCTACCTCTACTATCGCAGAGAGCCAGCCTAGTCTTAGTAGCTCCTACATCCACTGCTAAGTAGTACTCTATGAGAGCTCACCACTCACTAGTATTAAACTAGAGTGCGTTTACTGTGGAGGAGCCTGCTGACTACTCGTCTCTTGCTCTTGTCTAAGCGCTGTTTTAAGCTTCCTGAAGAGTATGGGTGCGTCTATTACATTGTATCTCTCAACAGACTCTAGTCTAAGTTTTAGCGGGTTCTCAACGCTGAATCCGAGTTTCTCAGATAGCACTCTAGAAGCCCTCGTAGTGATCGGGGATAGGAGAGTAGCTGTGACTCTTATTAACTCTAAGGCGTTGTAGAGCTCTCTGCTCGGATCGCTCTTCTCCCAGGGCTTAGTCTCATTTAAGTACTGGTTGCCCAGCGTCGCGATGTCTACCGCGATCCTCGCAGCCCTAGAAACCTCGTAGTTCCTCATCGCGTCGTGGTACTCGCCAACTTTAACTAATACCTCATCAGCTATCTTCGCGTCAATAGACCTCCTGTATATTTTACCTCCACACTTCTTCTGTGTTAATACACCTACTCTCCTAGCCAGATTACCATACGTGTCTACGAGCTCACTCGTGTAAATACTGTCTAGTAGCTCAAAGTTAAACTCGCTGTCCTTATCCATGTTGAAGATCCTCGCGAGGAGATATCTCGAGCCGTCAACGCCATATCTCTGTAGTAGTTCGTCAATACTGACAATATTACCTACACTCTTACTCATCTTAGCCCCTTTCGACGTGAGAAAGGCGTGTACAATGAGCCTCTTAGGTGGATCTAGGTCTAATGCCCTTAGGATCGAGAACCAAACAACCGTGTGGAACCACAGTATGTCTTTTCCAATCACGTGGTGAGCACTACTCCACAGCTCTTTAAACACCTCTTTATTATCGAGGTATTGTGCTGCACTTATGTAGTTTAATAGTGCATCAAACCACACGTAAATTACGTACTTCTCGTCAAAGGGTACTGGTACACCCCACCAAACTCTCTCAGCCGGCCTTGCTACTGACACGTCTCTGAGCTCTTCACTTCTAAGCTTTGACACTATTTCCTGAGCGTAGTGCTTAGGGTAAACTATATCCCTGTTCTCTAGTATGTCTAGTAAATAGTCCTTGAAGTCGCTGAGCTTAAAGTAGTATGTCTCCTCCTCCATGTACTCTAGTGGCTTATTGTGTAGTGGACAATAAGGCTTCCCCTCTACTTCTATGTACTCTCCAGGAGAGTAGTACTTCTCGCAGTCAACGCAGTATAGTCCACTATACTTAGCCTTGTATATGTAGCCCTTCTTGTAAATGTAAGTAAAGGCCTCTTTCACTGTTTTCTCGTGGAGCTCATCTGTTGTTCTAATAAAGTAGTCGTAGGATATGTCGAGGCTCCTCCAGTACTTCTTAAACACCTCAGCCATCTCGTCAACAAAGACCTTTGGGTGTTTACTCTGAGCCTCAGCTGCTCTCTGAATCTTCAACCCGTGCTCATCGTTACCAGTTAAGTAGAAGACTTTGGCGCCGGTTAGCCTCTTGTATCTCGCTAGTACGTCCGCGAAGAGACTAGTGTAAGCGTGACCTACGTGTGGTGGAGCATTGGGGTAGTATATTGGCGTTGTAATGTAAAATACCTCCACTCTTATCACTCAAGTTACTTACTACTTCTTAAAATACGGTGAGAGTTTACTTTTTAACTATTTCCTCTATTGCGCTCTCAATCTTCTTTACTTTCCACTTAACATAAGCCATGAAGTACCTTAGTAGAAGCCTAGCAGGGAGGTGAATGGGGGACACCATGTATAGTTTTATTATATCCTCTGCCCAGTAGATAGTGTGGTCAAACATTACTTTAAGGGCCTCAACATGCTCTGGCTTCAAGTGATCTCGTAGAAACCACTTATTAGTCTTTAAAGCCCCCATAGGCACAAAGAACATTGGGACAATAATACTCCTGTAGGGTCTTAGCCTTTCAATGAGCTCTACTGTCTTTACTACGTCGTCACTAGTCTCACCGGGTATACCCAGTATGACTGTAGCAGCTGGAACTATCATGTTTTCGTGCATTATTCTAAACGCGTCTTCAACAACTTGAGGCCACATCTCCACTGGGTAAGGCTTAGACTTACCGATCATTATTTCCCTGGCTAAGCGGGGACTACCAGTCTCAATACCCACTTCAACTCCAAGTATCCTCCTGTGCTCATTAAGGACTATCTCCCGCGTGAGCTTTGTGACTAATTTGTAGTTTTCTTCAGCGTACTTCAAAGCCGCTAAGCTCACGTGAGCCCATGCAAAAGACTTCTTTTCGCCAATTCTCTTAATGACCTCTTCGTGAAGCCTCAAGACCGGGTCGGGCCTCGGCCTCACACCATCAGCTTGATACAGTAAGACGTCTTCACTATGGAGGATAATACCCCTAGTTCCTGCTCTTATGTTAATCTCTACCTCAGCTAGTATTTTCTCAAGTGGTATAAACCTCAAAGGTCTCAGAGTAACGCTGCAAAATCTACAGCCACGTGGGCAGCCTCTCATGATCTCCACGAGGCCATTAACGCTAGCTCCCTTAATAGTAGGTATCTCTTCTACTCGTGGAACATTGTCTACGCCAACGTAAACGTAGCGCGGGAGATCCTCGCCTCTTAACGCCTTGTCAACAAGCTCTACTACAACCTTCTCGCCCTCCCCATCAACTATTGTGTCAACACCCCACTTCTCGGCTAGCTCGAGCTCGTATAGCCACTGCCAGGCCGCTGGCCCACCCACGATAATTCTAGCTCCTCTCCTCTTCGCCTCTCTAATAGCTGGGCTGTTCATAAACCTAATAAAGCTCCTCCTGTTAACTGGCTCAATGCCGGTTATACTCCACCACTCACTACTTGGTGGCCCGTACGCGAAGAAGTCGTGGTGTCCAATTAAAATGGCCTTTACGCTATCTAGGTGTTTCTCGACGTGATCAGGATCTACTACTGCGGCGTTAAAACCAGCATTCTGTAGTGCAGCCTCAATTTTCCTAAGCCCATAGGGGGCTTCCACGGGCCTTCCCTGATCGTCTACTTTAACCTTCGGCGCGCAGATATATAGCCACAGCTTCTCAGGCATACTTATCGGGGGACCAGTAGCCACAAACCCCAAGAACTCCTTGCCGTGGTGATTACTCATCATAGTCCTATCAGTAGTAATAACTACTTCAAACCCCACGCTAAGTCACCACCACCACTCTGTCTTGAAGAGAACTCGGGACGCTTTTAACGAGTTCACTACTAGACACCAAGACAGCTACAACGTCTCGAGTACCATCCGGGGACTCAGCCTCCCGGAATCCAGTGCTACGAGTATACACCTCCACTGTGAAAGTGTAATTATCCTGTAGAAAGGTCCTCAGTGATTCAAGGACTCGGGGAGTATTGTGAGGAGCGATAATTATTCTTAAGCCGCGAGAACCGTGAATTCTGAGTAAGCTCTTCAGCCTCTCCACTACGCCTGGCGTAATATCTCCATACACGAGAACTGTTGCACTAGGCTTCCTGTATATTCCAGTAGCTGACTCCACCCCTTGCACCTCTAAAGTGTCTATTGATATAGGGCTCCGGGGTATTAAAGAGTCCCGGCTGTTCGCTCTTATTCTTGATCGTGTATTACTGGCTGTGTTTATTAGTTTTTCACATATGTGTTTACTTGTGGATGATGCTCGTTGGAGCTGTCGCTGGCTGAGAGAGTAGGTGCCTATATTAGAAACGTCGAGTTGTTTATTAGCGAGGCTTCGAGTAGCCTTCCCAGAGACGCGGTACACGTGATTGAGCTCGCGAGAGACTACTTAAACGACGCGAAGTACTACTACGAGAGGGGAGACCACGTTACAAGCCTCTCCTGCATAGCTTACGCTGAGGGTTTACTAGATGCGCTGAGGCTTTTAGGGCTAATTAAGGCTTCTTGGAGGCCTCTGAGTCAACTAGCCAAGAGGCCTAGAGTTCTAGTAGCCGGTAGCTTTGAGTTTCTGCACCCAGGTCACATAGCGCTACTAAAGTACGCTTGGCAGCTAGGCAGCGTCCACGTTGTAGTTTCACGAGACATTAACTTCGAGAAATTCAAGGGCAGAAAGCCCATAATAGGTGAACTCGACCGCCTCGAGGTTATTAGCAGCGTGAAATATGTGAATAGTGCAGTGCTCGGCGATGTCTTTGATTTCTTTAAGCCTATTCTCCAAGTGAAACCGGACATTGTTCTCCTAGGCCCAGATCAGTGGATTGAGCCGCAGAGACTTGAATCCGAGTTGAGGAGTAGGGGTTTAACTGAAATAAGTGTGTTAAAGTTTCCTGAGAGAGTCGGCAAGTGGAGCTCGACAAGTCTGCTAGCTGAGCTTAAGAAGAGACTTTGTTACGAGAACTCGTGTTCTCATCGAGATACTTAATTCTCCCCTTTCTCTCCTCGTCAACGCTAGAGAGGTACTCCTTAACTAGCCTCGCGAGGTCTCTGGTGTCTACATTGGGGTTATAGCCTATATGGACACCGTACTCTCTTATAGCTCTAATAGTCTCAACTAAGAGGTATCCGACATTATAGGCGTCTCTAATAGCTCCCTCGTCTTCTAGTGGGCTATTACTATGCGTGTAAGCCATACTCCACGGTGGTATTATAACCCCCATACTGTTCATTACGGCCATTAAGTAGGCTACAGTCATGAATACACCGCTGTCAGCCCCGGCTACGATAAAACCAGCGGCTTTTCCCTCTAGTAGGCTCCTAGCGCCGTGAAAAATCATGTTCTCCAGCGAAGTGAGCCTGTCGATAAAGTTCTTGAGTACACCGCTCGGGGCGTACCAGTAAGCCGGTGTTGCCAGGATAAATCCATCTGATTCAATTAACCTCTGTGCAAGCTTATTGAAGTCGTCTTCTATTATACAGGGATACTTACAGTACTTTACGCTATCTGACACGCAGCCAATACACGGCTTAATATTGTACTCGTATAGGTAGACAACCTCAGCTAACCCCCCGGCGTCTTGAACACCCCTTACAGCTATCTGAATAAGCTGAGCCACGGAGCCGTACTTTCTGGGTGAAGCCACGTAGACTAATACGCGTGGTTTATAAGCACCAGCCACTACTCAACACCCCTAAAGCACGCCTCCAAGTAAAGAGAGTAATAATTTAATTATGTGCTTTTAAATAACAGAGTACTCTTCGACTCAATTAGGCGAGGCACGTGGAGAGACTATACCCAAAGTACGCTCTAGCCGCTGTTGGAGCTGTTCTAATAGATGAAAACAGAATTCTACTCGTTGAGCGCGCGTATCCTCCAGGTGCAGGTAAGTGGTCTATTCCGGGAGGAGTTATTGAACCGGGTGAGAGACTGGGTGAGGCGGCTAAGAGAGAGCTTAAAGAGGAAACCGGGCTGGAGGCTGAGCCGCTGGGTGTGCTCTGGGTTCTCAATAATATTGTTCTCGACGGGAATCGCAGAGTAAAATACCACTACGTTATAATAGACATCTTATTTGACCCTAGCACTATTAAAGGCGAGCTTAAACCCGGGGGAGATGTTAAAGCCGCATCGTGGTTTAAGCTCGAAGAAGCAAATAGACTGCCCAGTGTGTCAAGGACTGTTAAAAAGCTCCTTTGGAGAATTGAAAAATACGGTCTCACGTATACTCCCCTTGAAGGAGTAGACCACGAGACTCTCGACTAGACTACTATGAGTCGTGAAGAGCCCCTTGTACTGGTGAACAATTCTGCCTACGAGCCAACTCGTATTTAAGTGTACGCGTTGCGGTGAGCTCTATTATGAGCCAAGAGTGAAATGCCCCCTTTGCAGCGGACTTGTAAGAGCTACCCTAAACAAGTCAACGCTGAAGTTCTGCATGCAGGGTATTTGGAAGTACTGTGATAAACTCCCGTCGGTGGGTAGACCTATATCTCTAGGTGAGGGGTTAACACCACTCGTAGAGTCCGTTAAGATCGCCGGAGACCTGGTATTGTACTTCAAAGATGAGGGCAGAAACCCAACAGGTAGTGTGAGAGATCGGGCTGCCAGTGTTATTGTTAGTCACGCCGCCTCCACTAAAGCTAAGAAAATTGTAGTAGTGAGTGATGGAAATATGGCTGTCAGTACATCTGCTTATGCTTCAAGAGCTGGTTTAAAGACGACAGTGTATGCTCCTTCATGGATTGACTGGGAGAAAGCACTACTAGTTAGGGCCTATGGAGGTAAACTCGTAGTTGAAGATAGGAGTATTGATGTCCTCGTGAGGGATGTAGAGAGTCTCGCCATGGAGAGAGGCTATTACAACGCTACGAGCACCTGGAATACTCTCAGCATTGAGGGGTTGAAGACTATAGCGTACGAGATAGTTGAGCAGATGGGCAGAGCACCGAAGGCTGTCTATGTGCCTCTTGGAAGCGGCTTAACGTACTTAGCGCTACATGTTGGTTTTAGTGAGCTAGCTGAGCAGGGATTAATCCCCACTATACCTCTGTTGGTCGGCGTAGAGCACTGTGGAAACCCCAAGTATGCTGAGCACTTTGGACTTAGTAGTAAGTGTAGAGAAGAAACGTATCCTGGTTTAAGGTACACATCGCCTATAATTTACGACTACGTAGTTGAAGCTATAAGTAAAAATGGTCAAGTACTAGTAGTCACTTCTAAGGAGACTATTAAAGCCGCGAAGACTCTAGCACAGAGCGAGGGCTTATTCACAGAAATCTCCTCGGCTGTTTCACTAGCCGGCTTCTTACGCGACCCCATAGACGAGTCAGTAGTACTGTTATTCGGTCACGGGCTCAAATCCGCCTCAAGCTACGCTAGACCTCAGCGTAAGAGGTTCACAGAGCCATATGTAGGAGTCACTAAGAGGCTAATACTCAACGTTTTAAGGTCAAAGCCCGGTATTACGGGCTATGAGGTCTGGAGGTTGCTTGGTCTCAACATTACTCCTCAAGCGGTATATCAGCACTTAAGAGACCTCATAGAATTAGGCTACGCGGAGGTCATTATTGAAAACGGCACTAAGAAGTACTACGCGAAGTAGTATTCCGCGACACTGAAAGTTTTTCTTAAAGTAGAAACTTTAAGAATTTCTAGAAAGATACAGCTAACAGGGTGATTAAGAGTTGACTAGTAAAAAGGAGTTTAGTATAGTGGAGGCCGTAGTATTCACTGTTTTAGTCTACGCCGCAACTATAGTAGTTCAAATCTACCAGCCGGCTACAGGTGGCTATTTTAACATTGGCGAGTCAATAATATACTTAGCAGCACTAATCTCAACTCCGCTAGTCGCTGGAGTAGCTGGCGGCGTGGGAGCAGCCTTAGCAGACCTCTCAACGGGATACGCTATTTTTGCGCCTGGGACACTAGTTATAAAGCTAATTGAAGGCTACACAGCGGGTTTAATAGCCAGGGTGTTGCGAGGCAAACACGGGTCTATTTACGCTGTTATAACAGCCACTATTTACACCGCGGTGTTTCTAGTCATATCAATCGTCCTGTGGGCTGGAGGTATATATGTGGGGCCTGAAAAGTGGCTCCACATGTCTCTTAGTCCACTGTACATTGAGGTATCTACCGTGGTGTGGATTGCTATTGGAGTTGTACTAGGTGCACTAATAGTCTTTATTTTACTAAGGAAATACGTGACAACGGGAGAGGTAGCTGCCTTAGCTATAGCTGGATCACTCATGGTTCTAGGATACTTCCTCTACGAGTACTTCTACAGCAACCCGGTGACCGGCCGAGAGCCCGCGGCAGCAATACTCGAGGTCCCAGTAAACATTGGCCAAGTAGTAGTCGGCTTATCAGTATCTATACCTCTCACCGCGTGGCTACGTAGAGCTGGGTACACTAAGCATTAGAGCTTGGTGAGACTTAAAACACTCACTTTAAGCTCTTTTTCCCAATAATCCACTCAATTGGTGCCTACTATTGACTCTAGTGAGTGCGAGAATTGTAGAGTGTGGTTATAGAGGTGGCTTTGCTCTCAGAGATGTCTATTTTGATCTCCAGGAGGGCGACTTCTTACTTATAACTGGAAGATCCGGTAGCGGGAAGACGACTCTGATAAGGGCTATTACGGGGACACTGGAAGCTGTAGAGGGATACTTGAAGGGAGAAGTGTATTTGTGTGGCCACGTAGTTCTGGGCTCGAGACCAGAAGAAATTTACAGTTGCATGGTCTACATTCCACAGGAGCCGTGGTACGCGATTATTGGCCACACTGTTTACGCAGAAATATGCCACTCACTCGCACTTGAGGGACGTGTGTGCAATATGTCGGATTTCTCTACTACGGGCTTAACCCGCTTATTTAACAGGCTAACTCACACTCTTAGTGCTGGTGAAACTCAGAGAGTCCTATGGGCCGAGCTCGCGTTGAGAGGCGCGAGAGTGCTAGTTCTAGATGAGCCGCTGGTCTACTTAGATGAGATCAGTAGGAGCCACGTTAGAGACATTGTAGAGAGAGCTCTCGGAGAAGGCGTCTCTACTATCCTAGTAGATCACAACCCTTTCTTCTGGGAGAAACTAGAACCCCGATTAATTGTTTTAGAAAATGGGAGAGTAGCTTACAGTGGAAAGTGGTCACATGAATTACTTGAAAAGCACACTGGTAAATTCACAGTTACCAAGAGCACTAACAGAGCTAGTAGAGGAGTCTACGCAGAGTTGAGAAATGTGTGGTACAGGTATCCCGGAGGCGACTACGTACTAGTAGATGTAAACATGACTATACAGAGAGGAGTAATCACCGCTATTACTGGGCCTAATGGCTCAGGTAAGACTACTCTACTTAAAATAGCATCAGGTGTTTTAAAGCCGAGTAGAGGATCAATTGTGAGGCGTGGGGCTTCAATATACATACCGGAGAATCCTTTACTATACTTCACAATGCCGACACCTAGAGAGGAGCTACTACTAGCCGCGAGAGGAGAAGAGTACAGAGTACTAGATATTGCAGAGTACTTTAACATTAAGCACACTCTAGACCAGCCTATTGTGAGACTAAGTAGTGGTGAGAGGAGACGAGTAGCCCTGGCTTCAGCGTACCTCTACGAGTTCAGCGGTTACTTTATTGACGAGCCAACTGGTGGTTTAGACTACGATTCAGCTAGACTTGTCCTCGATCTGCTAGAGGACATTGCCGAGGATGGTAAAGCAGTCGTTATTGCCACACACGATGAGAGAGCTACTAAGAGAGCCGATCTACACGCGGAGATTAAGAAGTAGGTGTGTACTGTGGGATTTCTAACGTGGCTTATTAGCATAGCCTACAAGTCAATATTTCTCACCGGGGACGCTGGGCTTAAAAGAGCCCATGTTGCTACTAAAGTCCTCTTCGCGACAAGCCTACTAGTAGTTTACACGCTAAGCCCCGAGAAGGCCCCTCTAGTACTACCAGTACTGCTAATTTTAGGGCTACTACACGCTGGCTTAGAGTGGATTACTGCAACAATCACGCTCACAGGCCTCGTGGGAGCGTACTTGGGGTGCTCGTCGTACCTTCTCTCCTTCACAGGCCTCTACACTATGACTCCACTACAGGTCCTCTTAGTAGTATTTAGGTCTATTACTATAGGCTTCGCGGTAATCCTGGTTTTCAATATGATCTCCCCCGCAGAGCTCTATAATGCCTTACACGTGCTCGGCGCTAAGCGGTTCTCCTCTTACCCACTACTAGTCTGGAGGCTCATGCCCCTGGGGCTGAGGAACTTTGTAGACGCAGTCGCCGTCGGGTACTTAAAGAGAGAGAAAATAACTAGTAGAATTCCACCGGCCACAGCTAGTTTAATTGAAGCTGGCTGGTTTATAGAGGAGTACTCGTACTGGAGACTACGCGTTAAGTCAAAAACGCAGATACCGCTATCTAGATCAATTGTCTACTCTATAGTTCTAGTCGTCGCATCTCTCACAACACTACTCCTAGCTTCGCTATAAGCACTGGAAACTCTGAAGGTAAGCTATTTACGATGCGAGCGCGACGTCCTTGTAGCGTAGTATGTATTTACTATTTGATCTCCTGTTCGCAGCATTCTTAGTGAATATAGTTATTTCTCTGAATTTAAGTGTTAAATACACGTTGGGTGTTAAGCTTTGATCCGGGCTTGCTATGAGACTAGTTCCATCGGCCTCGAATTTAAAGGTATCGCTAGAGTAGTTGACTGCCCACTGACGAGCCTAGAGGTAAGAACAATTCCCGAGGTGAGAGAGCTAGTTACTAGTACACTTAGAGGAGTCTTCGGGGATATACCGGGCGACGTTATCTTCGACTCAAATGAAGCCATTGGATATACTCACACACTACACAGATTTAGAGTACAGTTAAGCCCCGAGAGCTATATTGGTGTGAGAGTAGTTGTAGCCGGTAAGAGAGCTATTAGAGTTATCTTCACAATTCCCCGTGGTTTAGACGTAAAGCCAAAACACAGAGTGTCTATTTATAATCCTGAATTAGACTTAACTTGGGGGGCTGTAGCGTCTACTAGTAGTCTGAGTGCGCCGCGAGGGCAGTTCTACATAGATATTCCAGTGGTTTACGCCATATTGGGGGTTCCTAGAGTAGACTTGTCTAAGTGGCTACTCAGCGTGGATGGCTTAGTTGAGAGGAGATTAGACTTAAGCCTCTCAGACCTATACGAGCTAGGCGTCGAGAGGACTATAATAGACTTTCACTGCGTAACAGGTTGGAGTGTTAGAGAGCTAGAGTTTGCAGGTGTACCTTTAAGGAGGCTTGTTGAGCTAGCTAGACCTAAAAACAGTGTTAAGTGGGTTTATGTTGAGTCACTCGACGGCTACTCAACTATTATTCCTTACAGCGACTTCGCGCGCGAGGGTAGTCTAGTCGCCTTAGAA
>JAJHQQ010000051.1 GCA_020833245.1 Desulfurococcaceae archaeon | reverse complement strand
GGGCCTGTCTTACTCATACCAAATATTACTGCGAGTTTACCAGTAGCGGGATCATATGTTGTGAGGGCATTGTACTGATCCTCGGCTGTTGGCGCGAGGAAGTCTATTACTAGTGGCTGAACGCCTGCTAGTGTAGCGCTTGGATCAGCTCCACCAAAGTTCCACTCAGTGGATGGTCCAGGTTGGACTGGTCTAACTTTCCACGTCTGGAATCCATCGTAGCCAGCTAGCGCTACTGTAAATACCCAGTTCTCTAGGTTCGCTACGTCTACTAGTAGTGTCTTAGATATCTTAATGTCTATTGAGTTGTCTCCAGCATAGTACACGTCAAATAAGTCTCCTTCACCCGTTATTAATGTGCCGTTACTAGCGTATAGTGCTCCAGCCTGGCCACCTGGCCAGGGCTCACCACCCCAACCTGGAGCCGCCACAGCCATGTAGTGCCATCCTGGATATATCGTGACGTTGAGGCCGGGGGCTGACGTATTAACGGGTATTGTCGTGTCCGTGGTCATAATGTACACGAATATTATTTGGAGACAGAACCCATTAGGCCCATTCCACGGGTTACCTCCTAAGTCCTTGACTGTTGTCCTCAGGTATATGTAGTTCTCGTCTTGTAGTACTTGGAACTTGACAATGTCAAACACTCCGGGCTTAAAGACAGTGTTTGTTGGGTAAGTTATATTGCCTGTACCCTTATCGTCACCCTCAGGGTCTGTAAAGCTGAGAACACTAGTAGTTATTAGTTTAACCCACCACTTTACTAGGTTAGTTACGAACTTTGGTCCATCAAGCTCTACTCCATAATAGCTTGAAGCCCAGGCTGGCTCGTAGTCGCCATATAGTGACTCGCCGGCAACAGTGATCACACTGTTTAAATCAGCATAGTACTCCGCCGCGTATCCTACAAAGCTATTGTATGTGCCCGTACCGTATATTAGAGGTGAATATAGGTATGGCGTTGGAGGTTGATTATCGCCTATGTACGCTCTTCTAAACCAGACTAGCCTAATTAATCCGGGATATGTCTCGTTAACCGGGTCTCTGTAATTCTCACCGTCATACCATATTACACACGTTGGACCATGCATTATTATTGGCTTAGTAATACCTTCATCCACCATACTAGCGTAGAGCACTGGATCAGGCTCAACAAAGGCTAAGACTCTGTAGTAAGCCGCTGCGGCGGTTGGCTGATCAACACCCTTATAAGTATAAGTGTCGTTAACGTAAGTGTAGACACCTGCATGCTCAAGCCTCAGCTTAGAGCCCAAGTATGTGAGTAGTGAGTTTACAGCGTCAATACTCGCTGGACCACCGCCATAGTCGCTATCACCGGCAATGTAGAGTGCTTTATTTCCTTTGAGGAGCCAGCTCTTAATGGCGTCCATCTCCTCTGGTGCGAAACCGACTGTTGGTTGCCCAATTAGTAGTATGTCGATGTTTGCTAGTAGGTCACTCGTTATTGTCGTATCTGTTATGTTAACCCACTGTATAGGGTACGTGACGCCGTCCACAGTTACACTTGTAATATTGCCCTGTATATAGCTTAGATACTTATTGCCCTCATTGTGGGCTAAGTCAACTGCTATTACGATGGTTCGCCCAGTTTGCTGAGAGGTACTTCTCGGCATAGCAGATAGGACTAGTAGAGCTAGAATTACTAATCCAAGGCCAAGTAACCTCTTCATTTAGACACCTTTTCAAGTATTTTTTAGGTAATGCGAGGGGTTAAAAAAGTATTCTATGTGATCTGTTCAGGTGTTTAGGTTTTCTACTTCTTAGCTCGAAGTAAGTACACGATCGCTACTATGATTATTAGTGCGACTATGGAAACAGCAACAATTGTAAATAACTCTACTTGTTCACGTGGTGAAGGAGTCGGTGTTGGCGAGGTGCCTGGTGTTAATGTTGGCGATGGACTAGGAGAGGTTGTGGTCTCTTCTCTGATCTCGCTGATAGGTGGCTCGCTCAGCGTAGTGCCCGGTGGAGTGAATACTATTTTATATAGTTTCTCGGAGACTTTGCCGCTAAGATCTGCTACTACTACTCTTAAAAGTGTTACAGTAGTATTAGCTCCTCTCAAGTAGAGGTCTACTTTGAGAGAAACATTATTGTACCAGTCAATACAGGAGATGGGTCTAATAACCTGCACAGACACGCGTGTTCCATTGAATTCCACGCTCACATAATCTGTATTTACACCCCATTCAAAATCGCGGATATTAAAGTACATTGTTAGAGTACTGTTTAATCGCGGCGTCTCTGGTATGCTCCTGTATAGTTCTATTAGTGGTGGCGATACATCACTTATAGTGTAGAGTGATATTTTTGCTGTTGATGAGTATGGTAATTTAATGTCTATTAGTGTAAAGAGCCTATTTCCTATGCTTAACTTGTCTACTAAGTGCAATGTAGCGTTACCAGTAGTATTTGTGGATAATACTACTTGTGAATTAATAGGCCACGGAAACGCCCACAAGAGGCGTGCTGAGAGGTTATTGTACCATGGATGCATGTTCTCAAATATAGCCGTATACCCGTTTGCGGAGTGAAATACTCTAATAGGTGTTATGTAAGTACCTGGTAAGACACCTAGAGGCAGCGAGTTCGTAGCTGATGGCGGAGTAACGTTTGTAAACCCTGTGAAGTTAGGTGGCTGTAGTGGAAACGTGATTTCACCTGTCTCCAAGTCTACGTCGAATACTCCAATTCCATTATATAGTGGTACGCCGTGAGCGGTAGATGTGAAAGTCATGAAGTATGTTGTAGTGCCTGTCCTTGTGCTAGTGTACTTTGTGAACAGGTCTCTGTGAATATGCCCCGATATAACGGCTGTAACGTTGTAGTCTTCTATGAGTCTCAACACGTATCTAAAAGCCGTCATGTTAGGACTCCAGTAACTACTCACAGGCGTCACAACTCCTGGAGCATATGGTTTAAGTAACTCCTCGTCATCGTAGCGCGTAGTTAACTCACCCTGATAGTAGAACATCGGGTAGTGAAACACTAGGATTTTAACCGGTATGTGTGAGTAGTTAACTAAGGCCTCCTCTAGGAAAGATATCTCCTCGGGTGCTATAACACCTTCAAATCCAGCGTAGGGAACAGTGTAAATGCCTATAACAAGGAGCTTTTCGCCTATAACTCTAACCCACCTGATTGGGCCGAGGTAATTAGTATAGGTGTCGCCGGGCCAGTCGTGATTGCCGGGCACGCTTAAAACCGGGTACTTGTAGAGGTATGTGTAGCGATATGTCTGCGCTATTCGAGACTCGCTCTCTGAAGCCGTGTCCGTGATGTCACCGGCAAAAATTACGAGGCCTGGATCAACCCAGTGTGCTATTACAGAGGCTGAGAACCTATTTATATCCCCCTCTCTGGGCGTTGGCGATCCTGTCTCTATGTGTAAGTCGCTGAAAACAGCTACTCTCAGCTTACTGGGAATAAACGAGAGAACCCATAGGGATCGTGGAATAACGTAGTCGCGGTCTGCTTTAATAACGATATCGTAAACTCCATTTACAATACCAATTGGAGTGCAGAGCTCAACTAGTTTACTATTATACATGTGCGTGATTAGAGTGTAGTTGTGTAATTTAAGTGCGCCATTCTCATCATTAATCATCCACGCGTACGCTCCACTAATGCTGCCAAGTTCTAAGCGGAGCGTTACATTAATACACCCCCCTGGCTTTACTACTCCAGGAGCGAGAGGCCCTATATTCTCAGATATTAATTCAACAGCTACACTATTGTAGTCCGGTATCCAAGCACCAGTAGAGCTTGTCTCTGCTAGCAGTAGATGGGGCTCTAATACTAGTGGTATTATTAGTAAAGCTGAAACAAGGCTTAAAATCAACTTATTTAAGTTATCTATGACCATCCGTTTCAAGCCTATTGCACCTTAACGGTTAAAAATACATTCCCATACCGCGGTTAAAAGCCTTGCCAGTATTTACTATTTAATAGTATCGAGGTGTTGTGGTCTGAGTTCTAGGAGAACACGTGGCTTTTCACACGAGAGGGACTTAGCTAGGAGGCTGTGGAATTACGGATTAGCAGTTATGAGGGCTCCAGCTAGTGGTAGTAAAGCTAAGACGCTCGTGTACCCTGATATAGTAGCTATATATCGTGGTAAAGTACTAGTATTTGAAGTTAAGACTACGAGATCCCTCCGCGATATTTACATTCCACGTCGCCAAGCCGATAAACTATTTGAGTTTACTCGCAGAGCTGGAGGCGAGGCATATATAGCAGTAAAGATAACGGGGTCAGGTGAGTGGTTATTTGTAAGTGTTGAAAAGCTAATGCCCACGGCCTCGGGAAACTACAAGTTACCGAAGAGCACGCTAAGCGAGGCTATAAAGCTACCCGCACTTGTAAGCATAGTTAAAGAAGTTAAAAGCATCCTTAACTACTTAGATAAGAAGTCAGGAGGTTGAATTACTTCAAGATCACTTTGAGCACGGCTCCCTGTTTCTCAGCTAGTTTTCGAAATCTACTGATTTTCCTCTTGTATGTTCTAAAAGCACTTCTCTCGATCTCTATAACTA
>JAJHQQ010000050.1 GCA_020833245.1 Desulfurococcaceae archaeon | reverse complement strand
TGACCTCGACTAGGTAAGCCCCGCTTATTGACCTACCACCCTCGTATACTATGTCGGCGAATAATGAGACTAATCCTAGTAGTAAGAAGACTATTAATATACGTCGCGTTAAACTCAGTGGTAGTCACCTCTTAGTCCTTAAATAACTGTGAATTTTTAAAGCTAATACCTTAGTTTTTCTAAAATTAGCGTTTGAGGGTGCTTTCACGGTGAGTATGGAGGTGTCAATAGCTAGGCTAGTCACAGCTATTCGTGAAGGCAGAGTAGAGGATCTCTTAGAGGAGCTGAGTAAAGCTAAGAACTTCTCTTTTCTCTCATATAGATTGCCGAGAATACCCATAAGAGTGAGAAATCCGCGGAAAGAGCTCGTTGAGCTTAATCCAGGAGTTCACAGTAGACTAGAGTATGCTTTGTTTAAGGCTACTCTTGAGGCTGCCAAGATCGGGAAATTATCAGTGTTTAAGGACATAGCTGACCTCGTAAGTGACTACAAAGCTACTGCGAGATACCTCGCCTTTCTAAGTGAGAGTGGTATTGTGGTTTTCCCAGACCCTGAGAAGGCGTCAAAATTAATTGAAGCTATTAGGGCTCTTTCTGAGAGCAGGTACGAGAGGAGAATTAAGAGAATACTAGACCTCCCAGTGGTCGTTAACTTTAAACTGCTAGAGGAAAGAGCGTCGAGAATAAGATGCGAGCTCAGAGATAACAAGGTAATATGTTTCTACACTTCTCACGGCGAGGAGAGGGAACAAGACAAAATACAAGTAGAAGTGTTTAACGAGTACATATCGCAGTATGTTAAGTAGACTTGTACACTTCACTCCCAGCAATACTTCTCGCTAACTCCAAGTGGACACTACTAGTTGTTGGCTCAACTAGGATTTCAGTGTAGAGTACTCTACTGGGTTTTACTCGCTCTACTAGGTACTTTGCTCTATAGCCCTCATCGCCGAGATCCCTAGTCACCTTATTTACAGCATCCTTGACGAGATCTCTATCTGTGTAGAGGAGAGCGTATCCGGGTGTAACAATAATTAAGTAGCTCAACTCTTCCAGGAGACTACTAAATGGCACTACTGCGTCATTAAAGCTCTCAACAACTACTACATCTACGCTCCTTGCGAGGATGTTTAAGCACTCTTCTAGATTCCGAGTGGACTCATTTGACCTTAAGTATCCTAGTACTTCACTAACACTACTATCACGGCAGCCGAGATCTCTGGCGAGCTCTTCAATTCTTCTCCTCAATATTGGAGGAGTCTTCTCCAAGTTCTCTCTAATTACTAAGTGTTCTACTGAGCCACTACTACACTGTGTTATTCTCGCGAGTACAAGTATTTTTGACAAGTTCTCGAAGCTCTCTAAGTACTCGTCTACACTACTAGTAGTTAAGAGATCTCTAGGTGCAAGTGCCAGGGCTATGGGATTAGCCCTCGCTATGTCACTCACTACTTCCCGGTCATAGTATGTTAGTATATCGTTACCGGCAAGCACTCCTAAAGCACTACTCCTATATAGTGTTCTCGGGTTAAACCACAAGTTGTGTGCAGCCACAGGCTTATAAACCCCTACACTGAAACCCACGCTTCTCAACGCGTCAGCTAAGCCGAGAGTAAACCACGTCTTACCAGAGTCAATAGGTATTAATCCACTAACAACTAGAATCCGCGTCAACGCGCTCACCCGTGTCAAAGCTATTTATATACACTATACACTATTTAGTTTAGAAGGAAAACCGAGTAGCGTAGTTAATAATGTCTAATCGCGTGACTAGTACTAGTCGTAGCGGTGCCGGAAACCCATGTCTAGTGACGTAAACTATAGAAGCTACGTGTTTGCACTAGTAGCGGGTTACACGGTGTTAACTGGGCTACTAGGATACTTCGCGGAGACTTCTTACAGGGAGTTCTTCGAGTCTATTATTAAACTTGCTCAGAGTGAGGAGTATAGCTACATCATAGTGTCTTTCTTTACTATCTTCGCTGTCCTGTACTTGTCTGCTAGGTATATTGGATTCTCGTATGGTGTAAGGCCCAGTAAAGTAGTACTAGCAATTGGGCTCTTAGTTTTCTCTGTGGCTTTTTATCTTCTTGCTCAAGTAGACTTAGAGCACAGGGTGCATTTAATGGGGATGAGTTTCGCCTGCGTATTCATAGCGCTAATACTACTCATCTACGAGCCTAACACCCCGGGCGAGGTGGCTGTTCTCTTAACTCCACTACTACTGGTACCACTGCCAACCGGGGTAGTAGACTACTTAACGCCTATTCTCTCAAGGCACATTGGTAGGGTAGTTGGGTTTTTAACTGGGGCTAGAGTAGTAGAGGCTCCGGGCTTTACGCAACTAGAAGTTATCTCACAGGGCGGTGAGCCAGTTAGGCTTAGTGTTGAAGCTGTGTGTACTGGAATTATAACTGCTAGTTCTATTATAGCTATTACGCCACTAATAGTGTACATTGCGAGTTTTAGTGTAGATAGAGCTGTGAAAAAAGCCGCGGTGTCAATAGCGTCTCTCCTCATTGGTCTCTTAGTTGGGTTAACGGGGAATTTTATTAGGGTTTTAATAGTAGTCTACGCGGCTATGAAGATTGGAGTTGAGCAAGCCTACTCGCTGTTTCACTACTCTCCATCTCTATTGTACTCAGTGATATCGATTCTCCTAGTATTCTACATTATGAATAAGTACTTGAAGTTTAAGGCGTACATGTCGAGGAGTGTACAGAGGAGTATAGCTCCTAGAGCAACGTGGGAGTACGTGGCAGGTGTTCTCCTATTAGTAATTGTAGTAACAGGAGCCGTGAGCATAGCGCTACACGCTACTAGTACCATTACAGGTTTACCCAGCGTTGAGGTTAATGCCAGTAGTCTATCTGAGTACCTGCGAAACCCAGCTAAGTACCTCTCAACTAGTAGACTCGAGTTTATAGGTAGTAGTTACGACTCGTTTTTAACCAGGGTTCTAGGGGCTCTCGCTACTTACAGGGTCTTAGCGAGATTTGTGAATAGTACTTACACTGGCTACATCGAGGTTGTTGACACTCCAGCTAGGCTTCACACATGGGAGCTCTGTTTAACACTCCAGGGGTATTTTGTTAAGGCCTCGTGGAGTAGTGACATGGGGGGCTTTAGAGTAAACTTTATTTCTATTGAGCGCGGGGGTTGGAGAGGTGTATTGGCACACACAATAGTCCCCCTTACTGTTAAGACTCCGATCGGGGAGTACTCTATATACACTAGAATATCACTTGCAGGCGCGGAGTCAGGTAATATCACGGATGAGTTGGCTACAGCGCTACTCTCAATTATACAAGAGCACTCGAGTCAAGTAGTTACTAGTAGGGGTGTTAGTAGCTTGATGAGTGTACTTTCACAGAGCTCAACATTTATACTCAGTGCTCTCTTTGTATACTTTATAGTGCTCTCACTGTATAAGTACAGGGTTGGGAGGATTACACGTGGCTGAGGTTAAAATAGGTTTCGACGAGGTTTCCAGGGAGATTAGAGAAGTGCTCTCAGCTGTCTCGAAAGTGTATATTGGTAAACTAGACTTAGTTAAGCTCTGCGTCGCGGCACTATACAGTGGGGGCCACGTATTAATTGAGGGCTATCCTGGTACTGGTAAAACACTACTAGCTAAGACTCTGGCGACAACTATTGGTGGAGTATACAAGCGTGTACAGGGACACCCGGATATCCTGCCTAGTGATATACTCGGATTTCACATGTACAGAGTCACAGGGGAGAGAGTGTTTATTGAGGGCCCTGTCTTCACGAATATTCTCCTCTTCGACGAGCTCAACAGAACACCTACGAGAACTCAGGCCGCTCTACTAGAAGCTATGCAGGAGCTGCAGGTGACAGTTGAGGGTGTAACGTACAAGTTGCCTAGGCCATTTATGGTTATAGCTACGCAAGTCCCCGGGGAGTACGCTCGCGGAGCATTCGAGATAATGGAGACTCTCGCAGACAGATTTGCTGTTTCTGCTACAAGCCCCTATAACCCAATAGAAGAGGAGTTAGAGGTTGTTAAGAGAGCAGACTACATTCTCGCAAATCCCGCGGAGCAGGTCACTACGCCGAAGAGAGTTGACGCCATCTCGAGGAAAATACCGGAGATAGTACACGTGAGTGAACCCGTGAGAGAGTATATTGTGAGACTAGTAAATTATATTAGAAATCACCGAGCAGTAGCCTACGGGCCTTCTCACAGAGCGACAATACACCTCCTCGCAATGAGCAGAGTAATAGCCATTATAGATGGAAGAGACTACGTTATACCAGATGACGTAAAGCAAATATCTATACCAGTACTAGCTCACAGATTTAAGATCAAAGAGGAATTTGAAGTAGAGGGATTAAAACCAGTAAACATAGTCGAAGAAGCGCTGAGAAACGTACCGGTCCCAAAGTGAATTAAAGAAGAGTTAGGGATTAATTAAAAAAGAGCATACTAGTGTTTTCTCCTGCGAATCACGTATGCTAGTGTAGCTCCACTAGTACCAGCTACGAGTACTGATACTACTAGTGGCTCTGGTATCGGGTAGTATGGTGGAGTAGTCGTGAAGTAAAGGTCTATGTAGTAGT
>JAJHQQ010000049.1 GCA_020833245.1 Desulfurococcaceae archaeon | reverse complement strand
TTGTGAGCTCTGCTACTAGTATATCTCCTCTCCGCGTTAACTTCACAGAGACTTTCACAGCGTGGTGGTGAAAACTCCCGCCTTCAGGCCTATACCTCCCGAATTTCGACACGGTGTTGAATAGTAGTACCTGGTTGCTGAGAGCTATCTTTGAGATTAACCCAGTAATTCTCGTTGCCTCAGTGTACTCTAATGGGTTTTTAGACAAGTAGTTGTAGGGGAAGACTAGTAGGGCTACTACGCTCCTCTTGAATGAGAGCTCTTCTAGTGCTCCAATAGTGTCACTCAGCTTAAAAGCCCTTGAGACAACTATGTTGTCTAAGTTACAGTTGAAAATCCTGCAGAGCTTAACCAAGTAGAGGGTGTCGAGCCCGCCAAACTCGAGGTTTAATAATACGTGTAGAGTACTCTCCACGCTCCTGTACGCCATAGTGTAGTGAGCTACGCGCAAAACTACTCGTGGGTCACCGTAGAGCTCTAAAACCCAGCCTGGGTTAAACGGGTGTACGAGCTCATCTAGTTGCCTAATACCAGTTGGTCTCAAAAACCCACCTGATACAAGTAGTGCTGTTTAAAAGTAGAGGGGTGAGTGAAACTAACGACTCTGGGCTGTACAGCAGAGTTCTCTAAGCCTCCTCACTAAGTGAACTATGAGGACTTCTAGTGGGTCTACTAGACCCGTGTGAGTATATGCTGAAATAGTCAACTCTATATCCTCTAAGTACTTCTCTACTAGTACTCTATCCTCTAGTGGTAGCATATCAGCTACTCTCCTCATTCTCTTAGCGTAGTCCTCAACACTAGCTCTCAGAGACGGAGTAGTTCTACCCAAGTCTCTCCACCCACTAGTAGAGCTCCCAGGTGAACACTTGTTAAACCAGAGTGTAGTGTTACTTTCACTCACCTCTCGCCTAAATACTGGGAGGTCACACTAGTGAAGGGGCTCTTAGTTGACGGAGTGGATACTGGACGCCTACATATCTAGTAATAGAGTACTTCTCAGAGTTTACAGAGAGGAAGACGGCTCTCTAGTTGACCAGAGAGTAGACCTCGACTTCTACGGCTACATTGCTGGAGGAGAAGTGGAGAGAGTCGCAGAGGAGTTGAGGGGAGTTGACGGCGTTGAAGACGCCTGGGTTGAAGAGTGGAGGTCTCCTCCATTTTACGACTCTAAGGTGCGAGTAGTAGTATTTAAGACTAGGAGTTATAGTGCTCTGAGGAGAGTTCAGAGGGAGTCTGAGCTTAGGGGTTTGAGAGTTCTCAATACTTTCCCACACCCCCTAGTTGAAGCACTGCACAGGGCTGGTGTAAAGCCACTAACTAGAGTTAAATACCTGGGTGCGAGGCGAATTGTAGTAGAGGAGTGGGATCCCTCTAGTAGAGACCCAGTGCTAGAGTACGCTGTACTAGGCTTTAGCGAGGGCTACTTCACGGTTGAGACTCCGAGTGAAACCCAGCGATTCTGGAGTGTGAGAGAGACCGCTGAGTACGTTGCCTCGAGGAAGCTTCACATTGGCTTCGCAGACCCCTACGTCTACGCTAAGCTAGTTGAAACTGAGCCGCGAGTAGCTACTAGTGCGTACAAGTGGGTTACAGGGGGTGCTTTTAGCCCTCACGAGTACTTTGAGTGGAGTAGACTAAGCTACACTCCACTGAGCTTAATGAGCAACGTTACTATTGGGAGGATACTAACAACGATTGAGGCCCTTCACGCTAGGAGGCTGAGAATGCTCATTGATAAGTCTAAGAGTAGGAGAGAGTCGTGGAGGAGTCTAAGAGAGCTCGTAGAGTTTGACAGGGGAGGAGTTGTATATCAGCCTAAGCCCGGCCTGTACTGGTGTGTCTGCCAAGTAGACTTCAAGAGCCTCTATCCTAGTATAATAGTCGAGTACAATGTCTCAGGGGAGACTGTGAATAAGCCCACGTGTAGTAACACGCTCACTCCTGACTGGACACTACACGGGATCTGCCTAGACGAGGAGGGAGTTGTCCCGGCTAGTATAAGAGAGCTCATAGAGCTCAAAGACCTCTACGATGAGCTCTACAAGAAGACCGGGGTTAGAGTCTACAGTGAGAGGAAGAGCGCTGTTAAGTGGATTCTCGTCGCGAGCTTCGGGTACTTAGGCTACAGAAACAGCCTCTTTGGCTCAGTCTCAGCGCACGAGGTAGTCACGAGTACTAGTAGAGAAGTCATGAGGAGAGCTAGGCTCGCCGTGGAGAGAGAGGGGTTTAGAGTAGTCCACGCTATAGTAGACAGCGTCTTCATTGCCGGAGTGAAGTCGACTAGCGAGTGCCTGGTTTTAAAGGAGAGAGTAGAGGAGGCAACGGGTTTTAGGGCTAAAGTAGAGGCTCACTACGTTTGGCTCTATATTCCAAGGAGCCTGAGTAGTAGGGGGGTGGCGAACAAGTACTATGGTCTCCTCTCAGACAACACGTGGAAAGTGAAGGGGGTACTAGCTGTCCACCGGGATACTCCTCCACTAGTTAAGAGAGCCCAGCTAGAAGCCCTCGCAATCCTATTCAAGGCTAAGACTCCCGGAGAGCTCGCTGAGAGAGTACTAGAGGCGAGGAGCGTAATAGACAAGTACGTAGAGCTCCTCGAGGCTAGGAGAGTAGATCCACGCGACCTCGTCGTGTCGAGATCTAGTAGAGTGAGAGGAGAGTACAAGAAGCCACCGCTGTACGCCCAGTTGTCAAGCGCTCCGTACAGGCTAATATATGTTCAGGGTAAACTCACACCTCTCCACGAGAACACTCCTGTAAACTACGACGTAGACAAGTACATTGACTTACTAGAGAAGGCTCGGAGAGAACTACCAGACGTGAGCGATGTATTTAAAAACACGTACTAGTACGGGGCTACTCCTCGGCGAAGTGCACTGCCCTCGTTGGGCAAATACTCGTGCAGACACCGCAACCATAACACTTAGTTACATCTACTCTAGCCCTCCTTCCCCCAGACTCCTCTACGACTCTAATAGCCCTGTAAGTGCAGGATAGCTCGCAGAAGCCGCAGCCAATACACTTCTTCTCGTCTACTACTGGGGGCTTAGCCCACACTCTCCTAGACTCGGGCTTAATGTGCTTTAACGCTACACCCTTAAAGTCTAGTATACTACTGTAACCGTGCCTCTTCATCCACTCTTCGAGCTCACCGAGTATTCTCCTGAAAACACCTGGCCCCTCAACTATGGCTGCTGTGCAGACCTGTACTGCTGAAGCCCCCGCCATAATGTACTCGACGACGTCTACTCCTCTAGTTACGCCTCCAACGCCTATTACTGGTAGCCTAGCGTTAAGAGCTACTTGTGCTACTACAGCTAGTGCTAGGGGCTTTAGTGCTGGACCACTCATCCAGCCGAAGCCGTAAGGTCCCCCTACAACCGGTAACCCTGTCTCCACGTCTATGTGTAGTGCTGGCCCAATCGTGTTTGTTGCAACTACTCCGTTCACACCTACTCTCTCAAGATCCCTCACGAGGTCTGGTATGTTTGGAGTAAAGGGGCTTATCTTCGCGAGTATTGGAATATCAACGGATTCTCTCAGAGCTTTCGCCGCCTCGACTATTGGCCTGTGATCTCTGCCAATGTAGTGAGTTGAGAACTCTATTGCCTTAGCACCAGCCTTCTCGACTCTGGGCCCCAGTAGTGAGAGCTCTTCAGGCGTGTACCCAATACTAGCAATAAACACAACCCCCCTTTCCTCACAGTACTTGCTCACAACGGGGTACTCTCTCTCCAAGTAGTGCTCAGCTGGAATATCACTCCAGAGCTCCGCGTTGAGAAACGCGTAAATAAACCTGTAGCTCCCCGAGTCCACGGGCTCAACTCTCACATCACCAGGCTTAATAGTCCTCAGTACGTGGCCTCTGAAAACACCCCTATCTACTACAGCCATGCTTGGACGAGGGACAATAGCCGGCTTCACGCTAATAGTCTTAGCGACAACAGCACTAACACCGGCATTAACGAGCTCAATCATCGAGTCAGCGTCTCTTGAAATAGGGCACGCGGCGTTCATTACGGGGTTTTTGAGCTTTAACCCGGCTACTTCAACAGAGAGATCCAATGAGAGCACACCCCTCGTGAGTGTGAGATCTAATATTGGCGAAGAGGTATTAAAATAAGCTACTATTGAGCTTAGAGGACACCGTAGTGCGTTCTAATAGCGCTAATAAGCTCATCTTCACTCGGGTTAACTACTGGTGGCTCAGCTGTAATTCTCATAGCGGTGTCTACGTCTTTGAGGCCGTGCCCAGTAACAAGGACAACTACGACTTCATCCCTGTCTACTCGGCCCTCATTTACAGCCTTTATTAGCCCAGCTAAACCAGCCGCACCGCTAGGCTCAGCGAACACCCCCTCTAAGCTAGCGAGTAGCCTCATTGCCTCAATTATCTCGCCATCAGACACCACGACACCGTAGCCCCCCGTCTCATACAGCGCTCTAAGACCCATATCCCCATCCCAGGGATATGTGTCCTCGAGGCCTGTAGCAATAGTTTCAGGCGGCTTCTCCCAAGGCCTAATATTAAAGGGGTCCGCTCTCTCCATCCAGGCTCTCACAAGTGGGTAATTGCCTTCTGGCTGCACAGCTACTAGTCTCGGGTACTCCTCAGTAAACCCTAGCTCATTGAGATCTCTAAACCCCTTATACACACCTGTGAGTAAACTAGCAGCACCGGTTGGTACAAATACCTGATCCGGCACCTGCCAGTTCAATTGCTCAGATATCTCCATTGAAATAGTCTTAGGCCCCTCGACCTGATATGGGTTAAATACGCCGAAACTTGGACTGGGATAAAACCCGTACTTCTCGTA